>CAIKQM010000458.1 GCA_903829565.1 uncultured Planctomycetota bacterium | reverse complement strand
GTGTGCGGTGAGATGGCCGGCGACTACGCTACGGCGCTGGCGCTGCTGGGTATGGGCTTCCACTCGGTCAGCGTCGTTCCGTCGATGCTGCCCGAGATCAAGTACGCCGTGCGTGAGACCTCGTACGTCGAGGCACAAGAGATCGCACGGGCAGCATGCTCGCAGGCTACCGCAGCCGGCGTGCGTGCAGTGTTGGCTGCAGCGCGTGAGCGTTTGCACCAGAAGCAACTGGCTGGACAGATCGGCGACGAAGCTCTGTACACGAGTGATGTTGCCAACGACGACCAACGGAGGGACGGCCGCTAGGCCGGGCACCATACCGCAACCGGAGGACGAGACAGTGCGTAGGACCACATGGGGAACAGAGCGCTCCGCCACACCGCGGCGGGGACGCTGGTCGCAGGCCGAGATCGCGCGCCTGCAAGAGCTGTATGGATTGCGCGATGAGGCTGCGATTGCGCGCGAGCTGAATCGCCCGGTCGCCAGCGTGCGCAAGATGGCCGAGCAGGCTTTCCAGGCGACCCCGCGTACGGGCCCGTGGACCGCTACGGAGGTGCAGAACCTCAAGCGCTACATCGGTGGCACTACGCCGGAGACGATCGCCCGGGTGCTGGGACGCACGGTCGACGAAGTGCAGTCGCAGATCGTCGAGCTGCGTCGTGTGCAGACTCCCGCGGGGCTGACGCAAGACGAGATGGTGGAGTTCAAGCGTCTCTATGGCACGCGTACGGACGATGATCTCGCGGTCATCTTCGGTCGTCCGCTCGCCGTGGTCCAAGATGTCGCGACGCGCTTGCGTTTGGCCAAGGACAAGGCCTTTTTACGGCGCTTGGCGGGCAACCCCGCGAGCAAGATGCCGCGCTGGGATGCGGCTGCGATCGAGAAGCTGCGTCAGCTCTACCCGACCACGCCGAACTTGGAGTTGGCGCGTGTGTTGGAACGCTCGGTGAAGAGCGTGGTGTCGAAGGCGCACAACCTTGGCTTGAAGAAGGAAGCCGAGCGTCTGCGTGAGATGGGGCGTGAGAATGTGAGCTTGCGCTACCAGCGTAGTGCGGCCACGACTCCCGGCACCTGACGAGCGTTGCGCGTCACTCAATGCGCTCGGCTTGTAGGGTGCAGGAGCCGTAGCGTTCGTCCACGACACCGACCACGCGCAGCACACCGCCAGCCGCAAGCTGGGCTGCATCGCGCGTGTAGATGTCCGGGAACACCACCACCTCGGCGAGGCCACTCGAGTCTTCCAAGGTGAGGAACTTCATCGTGCGGCCGTCGGCTGCTGAGGTGGAGCGTGAGGCCGCGAGCCAGCCACGAATGGCGACGCGTGCGCCGGCGAAGCGCCGCACATCAGCACATGCAATCGCTGGTCGTAGCGTGCGTCCTTCGCGCTCTGCCTTGAGCTCGGCGGCGCACGGGAACAGCTCGGTGGGGTGAGCTTCGATGCTGACGCCCAGTAGCTCGTGCTCCACGCGGCCGCGCTCAATGCGGTTGTAGTCCGGCAAGCGTGGTAGCGCGAGTGTGCTCGGTGCAGGTTCAGGGAATAGCGTCACGCTGTCGCCTGGCTCGAGCGTTGCGCGACCTAAGCCGAGCCCTGCGCCGCGCCAACCCGCCCTGAGGTCCAAGTCTGCAGGGGGCCGCCGTTCAGGCGCATAGAGCAACTTCACGCGCCACAGCAGCTCGGGAATGGTGCGGTCAAAGCAAGCGCAAGCACCACAGCGCACGAGGGCTTCGAGCTCGTCTCGTTCCAAGGGTACGCGGCTTGCAAGATCCGGTAGCGAGACGAACGCTCCGCCCTCTTGGCGCGCAGCATGCAAGGCCTCCAAGGCGCGTTGGGAGATGCCTTTCACCTGCGTGAGCGGCAAGCGCAAGCCATCGGCTTCGCGTGGCAGACGACTGCGTTCGACGCTCCACTGTTGTCCAGAACGGTTGACACATGGTCCTAGGATGCGTGCCCCTAAGCGGCGCGCTTCCTCCACATACACGCGCGTGTCGTAGTAGCCCGTATCCGAAGAAAGGAAGGCGGCCATGTACTCGGCGGGGAAGTGCGTTTTGAGCCACACCGCGCGGTACGCAATGCGTCCGTAGGTCACCGCATGCGCCTTGCAGAAGCCAAACGATGCAAAG
>CAIKQM010000457.1 GCA_903829565.1 uncultured Planctomycetota bacterium | reverse complement strand
GACCTCGAAGCGCAGCTGGAAGCTGACCGCGTCCTGCCGTCAGGTGAATTTGACATCCCCATGTCGTTCGCCGACCGCCGTTTGCGCGCCGACGGCAGCTTGTGGTTCGATCCGCTCGACCACAACGGCTACTTGGGTGACATCCACACGGTGAATGGCATCGCCCAGCCGCGCTTGCGCGTGCAGCGCCGCAAGTACCGCTTCCGCTTCTTGGACGGCGCCAACGCGCGCTACTACTTGTTGCGCTTGTCGGCAGGAGTGATGGTGCGCATCGGCAACGACGGGCATTTGCTGCCTGCCGCGCAAGCAGCCAGTGAAGTCTTCCTGGCACCGGGCAAACGTGCCGATGTGATCATCGACTTCCGCAATGCGCCGAACACGGTCTACTTGAACAACCACCTCCAGCAGACTGGTGGTCGTGGCCCGGACGGCTCGTGGGAGCAACCGCGACTGCTGGATGCACCGGTGCCGATGCTGCGCTTTGATGTGGTCGGTGCTCCGGTGCAGAACGATGCCACGGTGGTCGTCGGTACTCCTTTGCGGCCGTTCCGCGAGATCACGGACGCGGAGATCGTGCGTACGCGGCGCTTCCGCTTCCATCGCTCGAACGGTGCGTGGAAGATCAACGACAAGTTCTTTGACGAGTTCGTCGCCGAAGCCGTGCCGGAACTGGGCACTGCCGAGCGTTGGATCTTTGAGAACGGGTCAGGCGGCTGGTGGCATCCGGTACATGTGCATCTGGAAGCGCATCAGATCGTGCGTCACGGCGGCAAGGCGCCGCGTGCGTGGGAGCGCTACTGGGGTGACATCGCCGTCCTCGGCCCGAACGACAGCACCGAAGTGAAGATGCGCTTCCGCACCTTCAGCGGCCCGTTCGTGATGCACTGCCACGCGGTCGAGCACGAGGACATGCGCATGATGTTGGCCTATGACCCGCGCGTCACAGGTCGCACAGGAACGGCGCCCATCGGTGCCTACTATCCCTGAGACTCACGGAAGAACTTTCCGTATCCGTGACGGGGATCGTGGCTAAGGGTCACGATCCCCGTCGCATGTAGCCGAAGCCGCACTACAGTTCAGTGCGTCCTCCGCCGGACGCACCCACGCCATGCGCACCGCAACCGCCATCCACGCGTCTCTGCTCTCCGTCCTGTTCGTCTATGCGTGCACGATGCCTAGCACGCAGTCGCAACCGCCGACGGAACCTCAAGCCACCAAGGCCACGGTCGACAATCCTGTGGTGGATGAAGCTGCCCTGCGCAGCACCACCTGGACGCCGCAGCCTGCCAACCAACGGCGCGCAGATCGCTTCGCTGATGTAGAGCTGCTCACGCAGGATGGAGAGACGGTCAAGTTCTTGAGCGACCTCGTGCGCGACCGCGCCGTGTTGCTCAACTTCATGTACACCAACTGTTCTGGGATTTGACCCAAGAACACCGCGAACCTCGTGCAGGTGCGCAACCAACTCGCTGACCAAGGTGCTACGGATGTGTTGATGGTGTCCATCAGCATCGACCCCGAGCATGATCGCCCCGAGCAACTGCGTGAGATGCGGGATCGCTACAGCATCACGGATGAGCCGGGGAAACCGCGCTGGATCTTCTGTACCGGCAGCGAAGCGGCCATCACGGAAGTCCGCAAGAGCCTCGGGCTTTGGGACCCGGATCCCATTGTCGATCAAGACAAGACGCAACATGCAGGCACGGTGGTCTATGGCGATGATCGGCTCGACCGCTGGGCCGTCACTCCGGCCTTGATCGAACCGCGGCGCTTGTCCGAGGCCATTCTCCGTCGTTTGGAGCTTGGGCCTCATCGCCGCAAGTGAATCAACCACTGTGATCCAACCACTGTGAATAAGCTCCTTCCGCTTAGCGCGCTCGCTACGGTCGCCATCGTGGGATGGTGGTGGACGCAGCGTGATCAGGCGCAACCATCCACGGTGGGCGTCGAGTTAGCTCCACAGCTCGAGGACAAGCACAGCAACTCGCCGACCGCACTCGATGCAGTTGCGCAAGCTGACTCCGCTGCGCCTACACAGGCATCACCTCAAGCAACGCGTTCCAGCGTGACCATGGCGAGTGTGGTTCCAGCCGATCTGGAACTGGCCGTGTCCAAGTTGGTGTTGGGCCTGCCGGAAGGCAGCTATGCGCCCGCGCCCGGGGAAACGTTGGACTTGGATCCGCTCGCCGTGTGTGTGTTGACAGGCCGCATCGCAGGTGTGCCGGTGGGCACCGAAGTCGCCATTGTCAGCGGCATGGATGCCGGCCGACGCAGCCTGATCCAAGCCGATGGCAGCTTTGAGCTGCGCGCTCTGCACCCGGGCCGCGCAGTCGTGCGCATTAGTGCCGTCACGCGCACAGCCGAGCGTCTAGTAGAATTGACACCGAGCGCCTCCACACCGCGCGCGCTGGAGCTCGACTTCAGCCAGACCGGCACCGCGTGGGTGCGTGTGGACGATCACTTTGGACGGCCTGTGGCCAATGCGCAGGTGCGCGTCGATGGCTGGGATCGCCGCACCGATGCCGAAGGTCATGTGCGCTTGACAGGCGCGCCGTTGGGCGACGCGTGGTGCGAAGTGCGTCATGGCGAACATGCACG
>CAIKQM010000456.1 GCA_903829565.1 uncultured Planctomycetota bacterium | reverse complement strand
CGACTTCGTGGCCACGTGCGTTCGGGTGCTCGTCGTCGACCTTAGCGCTCGCAGCAGTCAATCCTGCGGCTGCAAAGTACGGCACAAGATCGAAAGCCTGCACGCCGCGTGCTTCGAAGGCTTGCACCACTTGCGTGTGCACCGGGCTCCACGGGTACTGCTCAAAGCTGTCATAGCTCCAAAACGCGGGAAACACAGCGACAAGCACGGGTACATCCGCGGCACGACAGGTGTCGGCGAAGCGATCCACCACACTCAGCCATGCTTGCCAGTTCGGGCCATCCGGATCCGTGACCCAGCGGTAGAGACTGCCTTGGTACTTGCGCAACTCGGCCTTGCGGCCGGCGCGTACCAAGCGTTCGTACAGCATCGAATGCGTGAACCACGAGTCCTTGCGGAAGGCGAGATGCAGCGGCGACACACCGTGCGGTTCGCAGTCGTTCATGAAGAAGCCCAGCACAATCAGCCCGGGCTTGGTGGGCAGCACCTTGGCCTCCAACACGGCAAGTTGATCGCGCGTGGAGTAGCCACTGACGCCGTAGTTGTCGACCTCCGTAGGCTGCTGCGCGTTCAACAAGCGCTCGAGTGCTTGAGGCCAAGCGTCGTCTTGGCCTACGCTCCAACCAAAGGTGATGGAGTCGCCGAGTGCGGCCACCACGCGCGGCGCTCGAGGCGTGCGCGGTTCATCATCGCGCAGACCGCGCGAGTTGGTGCGCACTTCGACTCCAAGGAAGTTCGAGCTGCGGTGCGTGCCTAGTTCATAGCTCAGTCCCGGTGTGGTGGCAGCAATGTGCACACGGGCCGCCGGGTTCTCGTCGAACGGCAAGCGTGATTCCGCTGGAGCAGTCCAGCGCAACCACAGCTCGGCAGCGACGAAGGCCAGCAGCAGCGCCATGACAAGCGCCACAACGATGCGCAGCCACGCCGCGCCGGAGCGCGCGTAGTTTGGACGCGGAGTGGTCGGTGCGTACGGCTGCATACGGTCCCAGCAGCCTAGCAGCGGCCGTGGATCAACGCTCCTCGAAGGTCACGAGCTGGGCCTCGTCCCAACGTTCGATGCCATCGGCGCGCACACGCACCAAAGGGGCGCGCAAGCCTTCCTTGGCGGTCCATTCATCGAGGAATTCCGTCGTTTCGGCTACGCGCGCGTCACGCCGGCGGCGCACACCACGCTGGGCCACGAGTGCTCCATCGGCCGGGTCGATCAGCCACACAAGGCGCACGCCTTCGCAGCACAGCTCGACCGCGTGGCCAGTTGCGCTCCGTCCGGCGATGGTCCACTGTGCTTGGCCCAGCGACTTGGCGGCCACGCGCCCTGCGCACACTTCGCGCGCCATTGCCAAAGGTTCCCACAGCATGTTGCGGCGCAAGGCGGCGAGTTGCGTGGCATCGTAGCTGCGTTCCGGCGACTTGTTGGAACGTGCGGAGCCTTCGGCTCCGGTGCTTGTCCAGCGACCACGCGACCACCAAGCGTCTGCATTCCATGCGACATAGTCCACCCAGACCTGAGCGTGTGTCAGCACGCGCAGTTTGCGCACCACCCAAGGACGACTGCCTTCGGTCTCTTCTTTGGTCGAGCGCAAAGCAAAGTCACCACTCGGCGCGCGGTCGCCACCGAGCCAACGCGCGCAACGCAGCGCGAGCGCAGCGCCTGCTTCGTCGCCTGCGACCGTCTCGGGGAGCGGTTCCAGATACGCTTGCGGCGCTTCCCGGAAGCTGGCTTGGCAGCTTTCGCTAGCGGCTAGGTAGACGCGTTGGTCATGCACAAAGTAGCGCGTGGGGGCACCTGCGCCACTCAGCGGTCCCATGGCCGCGCAGCCACCGCCGAAGGCGAGTGCATAGCGTGCCGGCTCGGCACGAAAGCGCGCCAACGCCTGCTCGTTGTCAAACCGATACGCATAGTTGCCGTGCACCTGCTCCCACTCGGCCCGCCCGGCGGTGGTCTGTTGCGCGTCCACCAACGCGACTACATCGAACGGCAGAAGCGTGGGGGCTTGCGCAGGCACGCAACCATCGAGCACCAGCACCGGCATGCCACCTGTGCTGGTACAGGCGCTACACAGCGCCGCTGTGCACAGGAGGAAGAGCCGCATGACGACCAAGAGTGCGTGCGTAGCCATGTGCGCAGTATCACTTGCCGCGTGGGTCGCTACCATCAGGGACATGGCTGGTGATCTGGAACTGCGTCACATGCGGTACTTCTTGGCGGTCGCGGAGTCGGAGAACCTGACTCGCGCGGCAGAGCGTTGCGGTGTGTCGCAACCGGCCATCACGCAGCAGATTCATGTGTTGGAGGCGACGCTGGGTGTGCAACTGCTGGCGCGCATCGGCAAGCGTGTGCGCTTGACCCAGGCTGGCGAGGCCTTCGCCGAGCGTGCGCGTGGCGTGTTGCGTCGTGTCGACGAGGTGCGCGACTCCATGGCGACCTTGGCCAGCGGTCAAGCTGGACATGTGGAAGTGGGGGTGATCCCTTCGGTGCACATGGCGTGGGTACCCAAGGCTCTAGCGCGGTTGTCCCAGTCGCATCCCGGCGTGACGGTGCATGTGCAAGAACGCCCTTCGCACCAGATCGAAACCGAAGTCGAAGCCGGTCGTTGCGAAGTCGGTTTGGGAATCATGTCGCAGGCTTCGCCGCACCTCGCCTATGAGGCGCTGTGCGAGGGGCCGCTGTGCGTGGTGGTTCCCCGCACCCATCCTCTGGCCAATCGCGCCGACGCGACAGCTGCGGACTTGGATGGCGTGCGCGTCTCCTTGCACCCGCAAGGCTATGACATGCGCCAGATCGCCGATGTGTGGTACGCGAGCGCGGGTCGCCGTCCGAACCTCGCGTACGAGCTTTCTACGATCGAGTCGTTGCTGGCTGCGGCGCGCGGGGCTGGCACACCGATCTTGCTGCCTGCAGTCGCTCTCACGGGCCGTGCTGCGGATGACTTGGTCGCCGTGCCGTTAGTCGACCCCGTGCGCACGATCGCTTTCGGCACGATCACGGTGCGCGGTTCGCAACCTTCACCTGCGGCTGCGGCGTTCCTCGCGGCGCTAGCGCGTCCAAGCACGTGATCTGTCAGCTGCTGTGACCAGCGCGAGACAGTCGCCTAGCACGCCTTGTCCAAGCTCAGCATCTGAGCAGCTGAGTGCAGGACCGGCCTCTACAGCGTTTCGCGCTGTGGAGGCCGCGTTTGCTTGAGGGCGAGCAGCTCGAGCATCGGCAACAAGGTCATGAGCAGCAGAGTGGGGCCGAGGCAGGCGCGTGCAGCGATCTTGGTCCACGCCCACTCGGCTCCGAACCATTGGATTGTCCAGGGAGCCAACAGGTCCAAGCCAGCGCCGATGAAGCAGAACAACACCACGAGCTGACGCCAGCGCGCTTGGGCGCGGCCCAAAAGGAACACATGGCCCACCACGAACAACTGCATGGGCATGGCGAACAAGTGGAAGTGCGTGGTCTCCAGCAGCTCGCCGGTGGTCTTGCCTTCGTCGGGAGTCACGCCGCCGTAGTACAGCGCGATGGAGTCAGGAGTGAGGCCCGAGCGGCTGAGACCCAGCGCAACCATCACCGCGTAGCTCGCGAGTGTGAACACCAAGAACAGCAGCAACGCAAAGCGTGTGGTCGGTTGCAGTGCTGCTAGCCCGCCCTTGGGAATGAGGAACTCCTTCATGGCCACCCGCTCAGGGGCGGGGCTGTCGTGCGCGATGGCCGCGTGCTTCCAACAAGGGGATGGCGCTCGGTCCCATGATGTACACGGCCGTGGCCCACGCGTCGGCGTCGAGTGCGCTGCTTGCCCAGACCAAGACCGGCGCGTGCGGCGCTACAGGTGTGCCGGTGCGTGGGTCAATGATGTGCGAGTGGCGTTGGCCGTCGATCTGGAGCCCGCGTTCGTCATCGCCGCTGACGGCTACAGAGCCGTGGACAAGGCTGAACGGCTGACCCTCAGCCAAGCCATGAGCTGGAGTCACCATCCAGCCAGCTTGACCTCGGGGAGCATCCAGAGCCAAGAGCTGGCCGCCGAAGTCAAGCAGCACGCGCGTCAAGCCCGCTTGACGCAGCTTCTCTGCCGCGCGATCGAGGGCCCAGCCCTTCGCCAGACCGCCGAAGTCCAGCGACGCTCCGGCCTGCAGCACGCGCCATGTGCCCGCGTGTGCGTCCTCTGCGTACCACTGCCAGCCGCAGGCTTGGCGCGCTTGGTCGAGTTCGTGCGCTGCGGGCAGCTCCGCACGCGCATCAGCGGCGCGCCAAGCGCGCACCAAAGGCCCGACGCTGGCATCGCAGGCTCCTTGCGTCTCCGAGTGCAGGCGCTGGGCGGCGCGCAGCATGCCGAGTAGATCGGCTGTAGCCGTGGCAGTGGGTGCGCGTTTCGCCGCCTGCAACCACACGGACAGCTCACTGTTGGGATCACGCTCGCTCAGTATGCGCTCCCAACGGCGGACCTCTTCGAAGACGATGGTGCTGGCTTGCAGCGCTTGCTGCGGCTCGTCGTCGACGAGCACGGTCAGCAAGGTCCCCATGACGACCTGACTACGGAAGGCATAGGCGCCTTCGTCCACATCAAGGTCCAGAGTGTCTGTGGCGGTGTCTGTAGCTGCAGCCGTAGCCTGCGGCAGTTGTCCGGTTTGCTTGGCCTGGGCCAGCAACGCCAAGTTGGCGCGCACACCGGACGTGATGCTGCGGCAGGAGATGGTGGCGCCTGCGATGTTGTCGATGTCGCGCCCATGCTGCAGCGGGCTGGCGCTGTGGGCACCGCGGAACTGGGCGCGCCAGTCTCTGCGCTTGACCTCACCACCATGCGACTCGCGGTAGGCAAGGATCTCGATGCCCAAGACCTTCAAGTCGGCGTCCACAGCCAACAACCATGTGATCGGCCGGCTCTTGCCCATGGCCTCGTCTACCAGCACAAATCCCAGTGTTTGGTCAGCCTGCACGACTTGCCAACCGTGCACCTCCGTGGTGACCGTGCGCCCGCGCTTGGCGGTGGTGCGTGGCAACACGATCGGGCTGCGTCCAGTCATCGTTGGGTAGAAGGTGCGCAGCAGTGCATCCGAAACGTCGACGCCGCACGCTTGCGTGGATGACGGCAGCGTAGATGCCACCACAGGCTGGCCCGCACCGAGCAGCGCGAGTGTCAAGCAAACCGGCAGGTAGCGCGGGATGGACATGGCGCGTGTGCTCAGAAGCTCCAGCCCAAGCCCATGTTGAAGCGCTCTGGTAAGCCCTCCGCGCTTTCATCGTCGCGCAGCTGGTAGTCGGCTTTGACGACGACCGAGGGCACAGGCCAATACGACACGCCGAAGGTCCACTCATCGCGCTTGGCCGCGTCCTCGGCCTCGCTCGTATCGGCCAGTTGTGCCTGCGTGTCTACCCAGTCGTAGCGCACGAAGAAGGCCGCATCCGCGGCCGCGTGCACACCGGTGCGCCACGAGTCAGGGAAGACGCGGTGCGCAGCTTGCAGTTGCCACCCATCGATGCGATCACCCACACCGGGGGCCAATGTCTCCGCACCATCGATCCACTCGCGGGCCGCGGCACCCTTGAACTCAAAGCGTCCCACGCGTCCTTCCACATCCAGGCACGCGATCGTCAAGTTCGCGTCGACATCCGGCAAGGTGCCTTCATCGCCGTTGTTCAGGCCACCATGAAAGCCCGACACTCCCACCGCCCAAGTGGGGGAGGGTTGCCACGACAAGCGCCCGCTCACCGCAGGCTGGTTCATGCCCGGACGCTCCTGCATGCGTCCATCACGAATGCCCTTCGTGGCACTGAAAGCATTGCCATCGAGGCTGGAGCCCAAGTAGGCCTCCCAACGCAGGTCCTCAGCGATCGAACCGTACGCTCCGACACCATCGGCGAACCATGTCGTAGGGATCACAGTCGTGTCGAACAAGGAGCGCTCGACACCATAGAAGGTCTCGGGCTCGTGGCGTTGGTTGACGATGCCCAACGGCTGCAAGTAGCGCCCCGCGCGCACACCCCATGTCTCGCCGTAGGCGAAGTCGAGGTAGAGCTGCTCGAGCTTCAGTTCACCATCGCCGTTCTCGCCACCGGTCTCCTTGAGGTAGCCATGCTCGAACTCGGTCTCGGAGTGCAACTGGATCCAGTCGGCGAAGTCATACCCGAGGTAGAGGACGAAGCGATGGATGTCGAGTTGCTCCTTGCCGCTGCCTTCTTCTTGGTTGAAGTGCACTTCCGCGTAGCCACCGAGTGACACGCGCTCGTACCAGGCCAGGCTGGTGCGATCGATCTGTGGTTGGGCATCCGCTGGGGCTTGGGGCCAGAAGCACATGCCCACGAAGCTAAGGCGCGCTTGCTAGAACTCAACATAATTTTGAGACTGAGTCTCAGTCGCAGTAAGAGACCCGCGCCTAGGCAATAGGCGCAGGTCTTCCTAAGTAACTGTCTTTAAACCTTTTGTGTCCGCAGCTTGGCTGTGCGCGTATGGAAGCGCGGTTGCAAACGGTCCAACCGCTCTCGAATGCCGGTGTACTCCAATTCGCTCATCGGAAGCATCGCTGCGCCAAAGAAGCCTTGCTGCCGCATGTCGATGGCCTTCTTCGCGACCCGATAGCGCACCTCGTCCCAGAACGGATGCGCGAAGGCATCCACGGGCTCCGTCAGCTTGCCGTCGTGCACACAGAAGGCAGCACAACTGACCATCGGCGGACCATCGAACCAACTGACCTCCGCACCTTGAGCCACCGGCATGAGCGGCAAGGTGTGGGACCCGCGCATGCCGCCTGACACATAGTGGCCCATCGAGAAGGGGCCGAGCACCTCACCCGTGGCGGGGAACTGCTTCTGCACGCGCACCAGCATCACCGGATCATCTTTGCCGGTGTACTTGCCCGCGATGTTATGCAGACGCGTGGTGGAAACTACGGCAGCGATGTCGCCGGTGGCTCGTGAACGCACGCTCTCGACCACATAGCGCTCCGTATCGCGCAGCAAAGTAGCCAGGTCGTACAGATCCTGCGGAGCCTCCAGCTCGATCATCGCATCTGCAGCATCGTGGGCCACATCCATCACGCTGAAACGAAAGCCGCGGCCGACTTCGGGCGACAACAGCAAACCGGGCGAGTGCATGGGATCAGCGAACGCCAAGTACAACGGCAGGTTGTAGGCTCCCGGGTCGGTTTTGTCGGCTGCAAATAACAGAAACGGCTCGCTCTCGCGTTCATCGAACTCCATCTCGGCCACCGCCGGGCCCATCCCGCGCACATTGCCGGCAAAAGAGCTTGTCAAAAGGTCTTGTCCGGCTGCATACAAGCCTTGTTCGCGCGCCGTCTCGGTTGCCTTGCGGAAGGCATGCCACGCAATCTCGTGCACACGCGCATCTCCGACTCCATGGCGGTGGGTCATCAGGATCGCGATGTCATCACCGGTCGTGGAGACAAAGTGATCCAGCAACACGCTGCGGCCTGCTGACGCAACTTCCAAACGCACGCAATCCAGCATGCGTCGCGAAGGACGCAAGTGACCACCAATCGAACCCACATCTGCCTTAATCACACTCAGTGTCGTTCTTAGTGCCATTGTGTATTGGCCTCCTGACGTGCGTTGTCGTTCGCAAGGCCTTGCTGCGCCATGGTCAGGACGGCGTACACCTGCGCGCTTGCAGCACCCCGCCCTCGATGCCCCTCCCTCTACGGACAGCAGTCCAAGGCGCGTGCGCGGGCGACCTGCGACGATGCCTTGCATGAGCATCGACATTGATTACGACCGTCTGCGCAGCGATATGGTTCGGCGCCAAGTGGCTGCGCGTGGGATCCGTTCGCGTGCCGTCTTGGATGCTATGGGCAAGGTGCATCGCGAAGGGTACTTGCCTTCCTATCTGGGCGAGTTTGCCTACGAAGATGCACCGCTCCCGATCGAGGAGGAGCAGACGATCTCGCAACCGTACATCGTCGCGTACATGATCGACTCTTTGCAGCTGCGGCCGGGGTGTCGCGTGCTCGAAGTGGGAACGGGATCCGGCTATGCGGCTGCGGTCATGGGTGAGATCGCGGGCGAGGTGTACAGCATCGAGCGTCACGCCAGTCTGGCGCGTAGCGCGACAGAACGCTTGAAGCGTGATGGCTACACCAATGTGCGCGTCAAGCACGGCGACGGCACGATCGGTTGGTCCGAGTACGCGCCTTTCGATGCCATTGTCGTGTCGGCAGGTGGACCTCGTGTGCCCGATGCTCTGAAAGCTCAGCTAGCCGTGGGTGGTCGCTTGGTGATGCCTGTGGGCGAGGATGTAGGCCTGCAGAGACTGGTGCGCGTGGTGCGCACCGCGCCTGACAAGTGGATGACCGAGGAGCTTGCCGATGTGCGCTTCGTTCCCTTGATTGGCGTACAAGGCTTCCGAGAGCCAGCAGTAACAGCGCCCACTGCACCAAAGGTTGAGGAGACCGAACTGCGCACGCTGATCATGCGCCGTAGCGAGCCGTTCACCGACCTGGAGGAGGTGGACCTTGCGCCCCTCATGAAGCGCATCGGCGACGCGCGTGTGGTGCTGTTGGGTGAGTCCACGCACGGCACAAGTGAGTTCTATTCCATGCGTGCCCGCATCACGCGCGAGCTGATTGAGACCAAGGGCTTTGACTTGGTTGCTGTGGAGGCGGACTGGCCGGATGCGTCGCGCATTGACCATCATGTGCGCGATCGACGTGTGCCGATGGCGGCGTGGGAGGCCTTTGCGCGCTTTCCTACGTGGATGTGGCGTAACCAAGAGATGCATCGCTTCATCGAGTGGTTGCGCGTGCACAACCTGAGTCGCAGTCCCTTGCGTCGCGTGCGCTTTGCCGGGCTGGACTTGTACGCGATGAGCAACTCGATCGCGGCTGTGCTGCAGTTCCTGGACCGCAAGGATCCCGAGATCGCGGGGCTGGCACGTGAGCGGTACGGCTGCTTAACCCCGTGGCAGCGTGACCCCGCGGCCTACGGTCGTGCGGCCTTGACCGGTGCGTATCGCAGCTGCGAAGGCGAGGCTGTAGCGATGCTGCGCGACTTGTTGCGCCGTCGGCTAGAGCAGAACCGTCAAGTCGACGAGCAATGGTTCGAAGCCGAGCAAAACGCGCGGCTCATCGCTGATGCCGAGCTGTACTACCGCGTCATGTACTACGGCGCTGCAGACAGTTGGAACCTGCGCGACCGGCACATGTTCCACACCTTGCTGCGCTTGATGGAGTTCCACGGCAAGGACACCAAAGTTGTCGTGTGGGCTCACAACTCACATCTGGGCGATGCGACAGCTACGGACATGGCCGCGCGTGGGGAGATCAACCTCGGGCAGCTGTGTCGCAATCGCTTTACAGACCACTGCTATGGCATCGGGTTTGGAACCGATCACGGCACCGTTGCAGCAGCGTCGCACTGGGATGGACCCGTCGAATTCAAGCGAGTCCGTCCGGCGTTGCCCGACAGCTACGACCATGTGTTCCATGAAACGAACACGCCGAACTTCCTCTTGCCTTTGCGCAACCAGGAAGACGATCCCTTGCGACGCGCGCTGATGAAGGCCCGTCTGCAACGAGCGATCGGCGTGATCTACCGTCCGGAGACAGAGCGCGCGAGTCACTACCACTACGCGACCTTGCCCGAGCAGTTCGATGAGTGGATCTGGATGGATAGCACCAGCGCGATCACGCCGCTCGAAACGCGTCAGCGCGACAGCTCGCCCGACATGTGGCCTTTCGGAGTGTGAGGTGACCTATGCGCACAGTGATCGAACGTATGTCGTGGATGCGTGCCGAAGGTATCTGGCCGAACGGCCAACGGTACCTTTGGACGGACGCCTTTGGTGTCGTGCTGTATGTGTCGCTCTACAAGCGTACAGGTGATGACACCTATCTGGAGCGCGCTCAATGGTTGGTAGGCGAAGTGGAGCGCGTGCTGGGCCGCGAGCGCGGTTTGCGCATCGGCGAAGCACCTGATCGCGATGGTCAGTACTACCACTACCTAGCGATGTGGATCTTCGCGCTATCGCGTCTGGGGCGCATCATCCCGGGCTATCGCGAGCGTGCAGTCGAGCTAGCCAAGGAGATCCATCGGCCGTTCACGCTGCCCAATCGCGGCGTGTGGTGGAAGATGAAGGAAGACTTGAGTGGGCCGTACCCTGGCTTTGGGTATGGCGCCTTGGATCCCTACGAAGGCTACGCGGTCTACACGCTGCTTGAGGAGCCCTCGTTGGCCATCGAGATTGCGGAGATGCGCCGGCTCATTGAGAGCAGCTACCGCGACTTGGATGTCGTGCAAGACTTGGGCTGCGGGATGCTGTTGTGGTTGACACACATGTTCCCGCAAGAGGAATGGGCCAAGCTGCAGCGTCGTCGTTGCCTCGCCACCTTGGAGCACCTGTGGTTGGAAGACGAAGATTGCTTCTGTCGCTCGCCAGATGAACGGGAGACAAAGATTGCGTTTACGAACTATGGCATCGCACTCGGTTTGCAAAGCGTTGGTGAACAACCAAGCCGTGTGTCGCGCTTGAAGCAACACTTCGAGACGCACGGCGCAGGCAACGGCTATGAGCGTGAGGCCATCACGCATGTCATGGCGTGCGTGGCCGATCTGCCCGGCGACTTTCTGCTTTACAAAGAATCACCGATGGTTGGGTCCGCTCGGATTCATCGACGCTTCATCGAGTCGCAAGCGAAGCCTTGCACGTGAGGAGTCTCTTGTTGCGCGTGCGATGCATTCCGCGTCGCGCGCAGCAACCTACTCCCTCACGGATCTAGCTCCATGATCGACCGCGACACCACTGTGCTCGGTGACGAGAACCCGATGGGTTCCAACCCGACGCAAGGCCCCACGCTCAATGACTTGATTGCCAGCCAACTCGATCGCCGCACTGTGCTCGGTGGCGCGCTTGGCTTCGCTGCTGTGCAGTTCCTCGCCGGTAGCGCCATCACGCGCAAGGCTTCCGCTCTGTCGAGCTTCGGAGCCAGCGGCGGCACGCCGACCCTGACCTTCGCCGAGGTGCCGCCGAGCAGCGCCGACACCTTCGTTGTGCCGCAAGGCTATGTCGCCAAGGTCATCATCCCTTGGGGCACGCCGATTCTCGCGGGCGCACCGAACTTCCAGGAAGACGCATCGAACACGGCCGCCGATCAGGAGAAGCAAGTGGGCTTCAACCATGACGGCATGCACTTCTTCCGCTTTCCGAGCAATCCGAACCGTCGCGGCTTGATGGTGTTGAACCACGAGTACACCGATGCGACGCAGATCTACACCGCGGCTCAAGGCACGACGATCACGAACGACGCCGCCGGTCGTGAGAAGGTCGCCAAGGCTCTCGCTGGTCATGGTGTGACGGTGGTCGAGTTGCGCCGCGATGCGCAAGGCAGCTGGAAGCACTTGCAGGGCTCGCCGTTCAACCGTCGCATCACGGGTAACACTCCGGTCGTGTTCTCGGGCCCGGTGTCGGCTTCGCACCCGTTGCTGCAATCGACGGTCACCCCGCAACCGCTGGGTACGCTCAACAACTGCGGCAACGGCTACACCCCGTGGGGCACCTACATCACGGCCGAAGAGAACTTCAACGGCTACTTCGGCGCCAACGGTGCCTTCACTGCCACGCCGCTGCAAGCTCGCTATGGCTTGTCGGCCAGCGGCTTCGGCTACGGCTGGCACCTTGCTGAGCCGCGCTTTGACCTGAACGCGAACCCGAACGAGCCCAACCGCTTCGGCTGGTTGGTCGAGATCGATCCCTTCAACCCGCAGGCGGCGCCGATCAAGCGCACCGCGCTGGGTCGCTTCAAGCACGAGGGTTGCGCGGTCACCGTCTCCAGCGGTGTGGCCTGCGTCTACAGCGGCGATGACGAGAACGGCGACTACCTCTACAAGTTCGTCAGCGACGCTCCGTGGCAGCAGATGATTGCCAACGGTCAGAGCCCGCTCGACTTCGGCAAGCTCTACGTGGCCAAGTTCAATGCGAACGGCACCGGTGAGTGGCTGTTGCTCGAACACGGCACTGGTCCCTTGACCGTCGCGAACGGTTGGGCTGATCAAGCCGATGTGTTGATCCGCACGCGTCAAGCGGGTGACGCTGTCGGTGCTACGCGCTGCCACCGTCCGGAGTGGGTGACAGAGAACGCGGCTACGCAAGATGTGTACGTCACCTTCACCAATGGCACGGGCAACGGCAGCGCTGTCAACAGCAACCGCGACCCGAACCCCTACGGCCACATCGTGCGCTTGCGCGAAACGGGCGGCGATCACCGCTTGACCACCTTCGACTGGAGCATCTTCCTGCTCGCAGGTGACAACCAGTACGACCCGTTGGTTCCGGCGACGCAGCCGCTGTTCGGTTCACCGGACGGCCTGTGGAGCGACCCGGCTGGTCGCTTGTGGATCCAGACGGACATCTCGAACTCGTCGCAGAACCGTCAAGACCGTGGTTACGACCGCATCGCCAACAACGCGATGTTGGTGGCGAACCCCGTGACTGGCGAGTTCAAGCGCTTCCTTACGGGACCGCGTGGTTGCGAGATCACCGGCGTGACCATGTCGCCTGACATGCGCACGATCTTCGTCAACGTCCAGCACCCTGGCGAGTCGACGAACTTCTGGAACGGTCAGTTCGGTGCGCCGAGCGTCACCAACCCTTCGTCGGTCAGCTCGTGGCCGTTCGGTGGTCGCCCGCGTCCTGCCACCGTTGCGATCCAGCGCATCGACGGCGGCGAGATCGGCACCTGATTCGCAAGTAGCTGAATGAGCGTGGCGCACGGAGCTAGACTGGGCTCCGTGCGCCAACTCCTATCTGATCCCATCGCTCGCTTCCGTTTCGTGGCCTTTGCCGAAGCCGCTTCGTGGGCTGGCTTGCTGGTAGGCATGTGGTTCAAGTACTCGGACATCGCCAACCCCATCGGTGTCAAGATTATGGGACCGATCCATGGTGCGTTGTTCGTGGCGTATCTGCTGTCCACGCTCGAGGTAGTGCGGCGCTTGCGCCGCGGGTGGGGGACCTTGTTGTTGGGCGTTGCCTCGGCTTTCCCGCCGTTCACCACGCTGTGGTTTGAGCGTTGGTTGCTGCGTGGCACGCGTGTGTTGGTCGTCGGTTTGTGTCTCGGTACGGCCTTTGCGCAACAGAGTGTAGAAGTGCGGTTGGCTGACGGTGCGCAAGCGGCTCACGCGGGAGGTCGGGTGTTGGTGGTCTTTGCGCCGAGCTCGGCGCGCGAACCGCGTCGCTTGGTGGGTGACACTGGCATGGATGCCGCGCCGCTCTTTGGAGTGGATGCGCCGGACTGGTCGGTTCAGCCAGTTGCTCGCATCGGTCACGAGTCTGCAGCGTTCCCGCTGTCCAGTTTGCGTGACATGCCTGCCGGCGAGTACCAAGTGCAAGCGTACTTGCGCTGCAACCCTGATTTGCTGGTGCTGGATGCGCCAGGCAACCTGCAAAGCGCGCCCCAGCGTGTGGACTGGAACCCGCAGGCAGCCGGGACCTTGACCCTGCAACTGCAGCAGCCCATCAGTCAAGAAGACTTGCCGGGCGACACCAAGCACGTGCGCTTCGTGAAGCTGCGCTCCGAGCGCTTGAGCGCCTTCTGGGGCCGCGACATGTACCTGCGCGCCGCGGTGCTGCTGCCGCAGGGCTTTGACGACGAGCCCACGCGCACCTATCCGGTGCTGTTCGAGATCGGCGGCTATGGCTCGCGTTGCCGTGGTCTGGCGCGTCGCTATGCCGATGGCTCGCGCGCCCTGCGTGAGTGGAATGCGGCGGACATGCCGCGCTTTGTGTTGGTGCATCTCGACGGCGCGGGGCCGTTAGGCGATCCCTACCAAGTCGACTCGGCCAACCATGGTCCATGGGGCGCGGCACTCGTCGAGGAGTTAATCCCGCACCTTGAGCGCACTTACCGCCTGCGGGCTAGTGGTCAAGCACGCTTTACAACCGGTCATTCCACCGGCGGCTGGGTTTCGCTGGCTTTGCAGGTGCACTACCCGGATGTGTTCAACGGTTGTTGGTCCTTCGCGCCCGATGGCGTCGACTTCCGCCACTTCCAACTGATTGATGTCTACAAGGACGCGAACGCGTATGTGAACGCCGCGGGCTTCGAACGCCCGTCGATGCGCACACTGGATGGCGATGTGGCCTTCACCGTGCGACACGAGTGCCAGCTCGAGAATGTGCTTGGGGTCGGCAACAGTTGGGCACTCTCCGGCGGGCAGTGGGGCGCGTGGAACGCGACCTATGGCCCGCGCGGTGCAGACGGTCTACCCTCGACACTGTGGGATCCGCGCACGGGCGTGATCAACGACGAGCTGCGCACAGCGTGGCGCACGCATGACCTGCGCCATCAGCTCCAGACGAACTGGAGGCAGCTTGCCCCCAAGCTCGCCGGCAAGCTGCACGTGTATGTGGGTGACGCTGACAACTACTTCCTCAACAACGCGGTCGCGCGACTCAAGAGCTTCGTCGATGAGGCTCAACCACCCTTTGAGGGCGAGATCCGCTTTGGTTGGCGCGAAGGTCATGGCTATCACCCGCTGTCGCTGAAAGAAGTGTTGCAGGCCGCACAAGCACGGCTCCCGCGCGATTAGCCGCCTGCGACTGTGTGGCGCACGCGCAACAGTCTCCAGGGGCTGCCGCTGCGCTCGGACTCGATGGGCAAACGCGCTGCGAAGGCGGCAAACGCTGCGCTATCGCGCTTGCGCTCCGACACGACCAGCAACACACCCTGCGGGTAAGCACCTGCGTTCCAGCGCTCTAGGAAGACATCAGCGGTGGTGGAGAGCACATGCTCTGGCAGTGCATCGGGTCCCAGTTGCAGATAGAACTCCAAGCCATGGTTGTTGGGCTCGCCCCACACGACCAGCGCGGCTTCTGGTGCCATCTGTTGCAACTCTGCGCTGGCCGCTTGGGCCGCGCTGCGCATGTCATTCGGATGCGGTTGATACGCAGCAGTGGCTTTGAGACTCACGACCAACAGCGTGGACACCAGCGCAGTCAGACGCACGGTGCGCCACCGCGCTCGCGTCGCCAAGATGTGACCCACAAGGAGCGCCATCGGCACCGCCAGCGGCAACACATAGAAGGGGAGCTTGCTGCTGGAGACGCTGAACACCGCGAGCGGCAGCGTGATCCACGCGACAAGAAGCAAGCGCTCATCACGCACTTGCCACAGCTCCTTCCAGCGCGCCGAGCGGTTCCATCCCGCGCGCCACGCGACGATGGCTGCCCACGGGCCAAACGCGCCCACGGCGAAGATCATCGGGGGCAAATACACAGGGAAGGCCTTCCACCACTGGCGGTTGTGGCCCAGATCCGAGGTCACGCGCGCCACGATCTCGCGCCCAAGGTAGTAGTCCAGCAAGTCCGGATGACGCAGCACCACCCACACAAACCATGACAATGCGATCGCAAGGAACATCACGACGCCGAGTCCATCCCACAGTGGTAGGCGTGTTGCGCGTGGCTGCAGGTAGGTCCACGCGCCCATGGCCAGCAACGGCAGCACGACGGGCGGGCCTTTGATGAGGAAGCCCACGCCCAAGGCGCACCACATCCACCGTATGCACCAGCGTTGGGTGGACACTTCGGATGATTGGCGGGCTTGCACGAAGGCCAGCATGCTCACCGCCGCCGTGGCCGTCACATAGATGTCCGTCGTGACGAACGCCGCGCCCACCACCGGGAAACCCAGCGCAAAAGCTAGGCCTGCATAACATCCTGCGCGCGCACCCCACAGCACTTGTCCACTCTTTTGGACAGCCCATACGGCGATGAGGTAGGCGAGGGCTCCTGGCAAGCGCGCTCCCCACTCATTCGTGCCAAAGATCTCCATGCCGAGGGCCATGCACCAGTACGCGAACGGTGGCTTGGTCCAATGGGGCTCAAAGCGCAAGCTGGGTTCCAGCCAATTGCCGGTCACCAGCATCTCGCGCGCGACTTCGGCGTAGCGTGTCTCGCTCGTCTCCGCGAGGCCGCGCGAGCCTTGAAAGGCGAGGACAACAAGCAAGCCGAGGCCGATAGGGCCCAGAGTAAGCCATAGACGCGTATGGCGCTGAGATGCGGAACGAGTAGCCGACACAGGAAGTACCCCGAGTCTGCGGGGCACTGCGCCGCGTGTCTCTACTTCGTTTGGCGTAGTTTGAGGCGCCTTTGTGCGTTGCTGTCCAAGCGCTTCTTGGCCGCAGCTGTGGCGAAGTAGCGCAGTGCATCCTTGCCGATCCAGCGTGCGCTAGCTTCCTCGCGTGCGGCTAGCTCGTCGGCCAAGTGCACACAGCTTGCGTACAGCTCGGGGCTACGGATGCCGAGCGAGCGTAAAGCCCAGTTGACACCCTTCTTGACGAAGTTGCGCTCATCGTTAGCCGCTTTGGCCATCAGCGGCAAGAACGGCGTGAAGGTCTCATCTTTGGCTTGCTTGTCATGCAAAGCGAGCCCCGCCAACAATGCGAACGCAGCCCGCTTCTGGAACTCGCCGGTTGCCTTGCTCCACGGCGCGATGCGCTTCCATGCGAGCGGCGACTTGTCGTACAGGACCCAGCAGGCTGTGTCGCACATCGCCCAACTGGCAAAGTCCTTCCGCCACGCATCCATCTCCTTGACGGTCAAGGCGGCTGGATCCGCAGTATAGATCGCGACCATGCGCGCCTCGTACCAACCAGTCGCCCACAACGCCTGCGCGCGGGCATGGTCGCGCCCCAAACGCTTGGAATAGGCCTGAATCTTGCCCATCGGGATGCCAAACGCCTTGGGCTCGTCGATGCCAAAGCGCAGCATGCCCGTGCGCACCTTCTCGGAGCCCATGGCGCGCAAGTCACGCACCACACGTTGCACTGCGCTCGTTGCCGTCATGCGCGCATGGTACTCTGAGCGGATAGCACCATGACGACGAAGACTCATGATCCGGTGGTGGCCCGCGAGACGGCGCGTCGGCGTACGTTCGCGATCATCTCGCACCCTGACGCCGGCAAGACCACGCTGACGGAGAAGCTGCTCTTGTACAGCGGCATGATCCACACGGCTGGCATGGTGAAGAACCGCAAGGGCAAGCTCGCGACATCCGACTGGATGGGGATGGAGCAAGAGCGCGGCATCTCGATCACCTCGTCAGCGATGCAGTTCGCGTACAAGGACGCGGTCATCAATGTGCTCGACACGCCGGGACACCAAGACTTCAGCGAGGACACCTACCGCACGCTAACGGCGGCGGACTCGGCCATCATGGTGCTCGACTGCAGCAAGGGCGTCGAAACGCAGACGCGCAAGCTGTTCCAGGTCTGCCGTCTGCGCAAGATCCCGGTGCTGACCTTCATCAACAAGTACGACTTGCCCGGCCGCGATCCGTTGGCCTTGATGCAGGAGGTCGAAGAAGTGCTCGGCATCCATGCCAGCGCGCTCAACTGGCCTATCGGCAGCGGTCAAGAGTTCTGCGGTGTCGTCGATGTGCGCACGCGCGAAGCGTTGATCTTCACCAAGCTTGCCAGTGGCGGCTCGCAGAAGGCGGGTCTTGACCGCTTTCAGTTGAACGATCCGGCCTTGGTCGAGCGCATTGGTGCCGCCAAAGTCGAGCAAGTGAAGAGCGAGCTTGAACTG
>CAIKQM010000455.1 GCA_903829565.1 uncultured Planctomycetota bacterium | reverse complement strand
TTGCCTGCAAAGCCGCCGGCGTGCCGTTGTGGAAGCACCTTGGCGCGTGCCGTACCAAAGTGAAGGCCTATTCCACGGATGGTGGCTGGCTCACGTGGAGCGTGGACGACTTGATCCGCGATGCACAGGCATTGATTGCCCGTGGGTTTGATGCTGTGAAGATCAAGCTTGGTCGACCTGATCCGCGGGAAGACTTGGCGCGCATCGCTGCTGTGCGTAAGAGTGTCGGCCCGAAAATCGACATCATGACCGATGTCAATTGCGCTTGGCGTCTGCCTACGGCGATCCAATGGGGCTCACGCTTGGCCGAGCATGATGTCTACTGGTTGGAAGAGCCCATGTGGCCGGAAGATGTGAAGGCGCACGCGGAATTGGCTCGATCGATCACCACGCCCGTGGCTGTGGGAGAGACGATCTACACCAAGGAAGCCTTCCGTGACTACATCGAGTCGCGTGGTGCGCGCATTGTGCAAGCCGATGCCACTAAGCTGGCCGGTATCGACGAATGGCTGCAGGTTGCGGCGCTTGCCGATTGCCATGGTGTGCCGGTGGTGCCGCACACCAACGTACAGCAGAAGCTGCATGTGCAGCTTGCGGCTGCCACGCCCAACGCCATCTTGGTGGAGAACTGTTATGAGTCCATCCAAGACATCTGGGAAGAGCCGATCAAGGTCGTGGATGGTCATTACCCGCTGCCGCAGGAGCCTGGCGTAGGCCTCAAGCTGACCAAGCAGACGATCGACCGCTGTCGCATCGGATGATCGACGCGCACATTCATCTGTGGCGCTACTCCCCTCAAACTCACGGGTGGATTGATGCGCACATGCAGGTGCTGCGGCGCCACTTCGAGCCGCACGATCTGGCTCATGTGTGCGCAGGCGCGGGTGTGCAGGGTGTGGTTGCGGTGCAGGCTGCGCAGACCTTGGCCGAGAATGACTACCTTCTGGCCTGTGCTGCACAGAGCACGTTGATTCGCGGTGTCGTGGGGTGGGTGGACTTGCGTTCGCCTTCGGTGACGCAACAGCTAGACGAACTTGCCCAATCACCGTTGGTGTGTGGCGTGCGGCACATCGTCCAAGACGAGCCCGATGAGGGCTTTCTACTTGGCGCTGACTTTGGACGCGGCATTGCCTGCCTAGCCAAGCATCAGCTGGTGTACGACCTGCTCGTCTACGCACGCCAACTGCCACAAGCACTGCGCTTTGTGGATCGATTCCCGAATCAAGTCTTCGTGCTCGATCACTTGGGTAAGCCCCAGCTGCGCACCGCTGACTGGGAGCCATGGAAAAGCCTGTTGCGCCAGTTAGCTCAGCGGCCGAATGTGTATGCCAAACTCTCTGGCCTAGTGACGGAAGATACGCTTCCTGCGTGGTCACGTGCGCGCGTTGCGGAGGCGATCGATCACGCCCTCGAGTGCTTTGGACCACAGCGCTTGATGCTAGGCAGCGATTGGCCCGTATGTCTCTTGGCTGAGCCCTATGAGGGCGTCTGGGCCCACGCGCTCTCGCGCTTGACCGGCTTGAGTCCCGCAGAGCGGTCTGCGGTCGAGCAAGACACCGCGGTTCGCGTCTATCGATTGGACGGCTCACGCGTGCATGCGGTAGCCTCGCCTGCGTGAGAACACTGCCTACTCTTGTAACTGTGGTGAGCCTTTTGGGCTCTCTCCATGCGGAAGTTGCCTTGGATGCCATGTGGCGCAGCGGCATGGTGGTGCAACGCGACGCCACCGTGGTGTTGACGGGGACGTGTAGTCCACAGGAAGTCGTCTTCATCAAAGCCAGTTGGGGCGACGCAGCTCAGGTGACAGGTACTCCTGACGGTCGCTTTGCCTTGGAACTGCGTACCGATTGGGCGGCGGGGGAAGGTCCACACGAGATGGTCGTGCGTGGCAGTACCAACGAGTACATGCTTACCGATGTGTACCTTGGCGATGTGTGGATCGCCTCGGGGCAGTCCAACATGGAGATGCCCGTCGGGTACATGCATGACGGGTACAGCGGTGTCACGAACTGGGAGGAAGAATTGACACGCGCCTCCTCACCGCTGGTGCGCGTGTACACCGTCGAGAACGCTGTGGCGGATGCACCCCTGCGCAATGTCAAGGGCACATGGAGCAGCGCCACTCCTGACAGCATTCGCACCTTCAGTGCCACGGCGTGGTACTTCGCCCGGCGGGTCCACGAAGACACCCAGGTGCCCATCGGGATCATCGCTGCCGACTGGGGCGGCACTCCCATCGAGTCGTGGATGAGCGCGGAGGCGTTGCACGGTTCAGGTGAGTTTGTCGAACAAGTGGCTCTGTTGCAGGAACGGGCTAACGATGCCGCAGCACATGCGGCGCGCGAACAACGCCGGGTAGACGAGTGGCGCGCGTCTTTTGACCGTGCGGAACTTGGTGTCAAGCAAGGTTGGCAGTCAGGTACTTTTGACGACAGCTCGTGGCGCGAAGTGCAGGTGCCTGCGCCGTTGCCGCTGCAGTGGGGGACACACGATGGAACCGTCTGGTTGCGTCGGCGTGTGACGATCCCGGCTGCGTGGGCGGGAACGCCGTTGCGCATTGAGTTCAGTGCGGTGGATGACTGTGACACCACCTGGTGGAACGGCCAGCGCGTCGGGGAGACCATGGGCGCCGGTCGTTGGAACGAGGCGCGGCGCTACAGCGTGCCCGCAGAAGCTGTGCAAGCTGGAGAGGCTGTGCTCAGCGTGCGCGTGCTGGACTTCAGTGGTGCCGCCGGCATCACTGGCAAGTACTCCGACTGCAAGCTGGTGCAGACCTTGTCAGGCGAGTCGATTCCGCTGGGCGGCTTTTGGCGTGTGGCGCTTGGCTCTTCCAATGCGGATTTGCCGCTGTATCCCGAGCCGCAAGTGACAAGCGCGTGGACCCCGACCGCCTTGTACAACGCCATGATTGCGCCCTTGGCCGGACTGCGTCCACGCGGGGCGATTTGGTACCAAGGCGAATCGAACCGTGGTCGTGCAACGCAGTACGCCAAGCTCTTCCCTGCGCTTGTGCAGGACTGGCGCGCTCTCTTCGGCAAAGAGCTGGCCTTCTACGCGGTGCAAATCGCGCCGTTTGGCTACGGCGGCGACAAAGGTGAAACAGGCGCGCTGCGCGAGGCGCAACGTTCCATCTTGGCACTGCCGCGCACGGGCTTGGTGTCCACCTTGGACTTGGGTGATCCACGCGACATCCATCCCAAGAACAAACTCGAGGTAGGTGAGCGCTTGGGACGTATGGCCTTGGTGGATCTCTACGGTTGGCAGCAGCAGATGCGTGCCGGCCCTGAGCCCATCGAGTGCGTGCGCAAGCTGGACACCGTGGCCATCCGCTTTGCGAATGCCACGGGAGGCTTGAAGGCCTTGAAGGTTCCGCTCGCAGGATTCGAAGGGCGTACTGCCGATGGCAAGTGGTGGCCCGTGGAAGCCGAGATCTTGGGCGATGAGGTGTCGTTGCACGCCGCCCTGCCCACGCCGATGCAGGCCGTGCGGTACGCGTGGGGGACTCTCGACACAGCCACCTTTGTCAACCAGGAAGGTGTGCCGTCGTGCACCTTTGAAATGGCGGTGCGTCCGTGAAGCACAGGCTCTGTCTTGTGGTGCTGTTGGCGGCCTGCACCAGTCAAGCGCCCTTGACGTCGAGTTCCTCACCCGCGTCCTCTGCCGAAGCACCGGCAGCGGGTCGGACCTTGGACTTGGCCGCCGTCGTGGCAGCTTCTGACCAAGCCAGCAAGCCTGTAGAAGCCCATCGTCAGCTGGCGCGTCTGGCAGGCCAGTGGAGCATCGTGTCCGCCGGCATTGACGAACAAGGCCGCACGGGGCTGGATGTGTTCGAAGGCACCGCCGAGCTAGGCATGATCTTGGGTGGGCGCTACTTGTTGTGGCGCGAGACCCAGCAGTTGCCTGGTGGACCGCGCGAGTCGGTGGGTTTTGTGGCCTACGACAAGATCGCGCGCGAGTGGCAGTGGTCGATGGCCACCGACTTGTCCACCGGCATCGGTGTGGCCCGCGGCGAAGGTTCGCTCGAGGGCGGCGTGCGCTTTGTCATGGAGTTGGTCGATGCCCAAAGCGGCGCCGTCTTGCGCTCGCGCAGTCGCCTAGTCGTGCTTAGCGAGAACGAACTGTTGCTGGAACGCTTGGGCGCGGCAGCAGATGGCACCGAGCGTACGATGCGGCGTGTGCTGTACCGTCGCATCGTAAAGTAAGCGTGCTCAGGAGGTGAGCTCGTACTGGCGTCGTTGCAAACGCCACGCGCCCAAGAGCACGGCTACCACCAGAATGGAGGCCAGGGTGAGTACGGTGGGGCCCAGTGGCTCCCATGTGGTGGCACCGTAGCCATCAATGCGTTGCCAGGCATCATCGCCAGTGCCGGCGATCAGGCTGCG
>CAIKQM010000454.1 GCA_903829565.1 uncultured Planctomycetota bacterium | reverse complement strand
GGCTCTTCTTCATCGTCACCGGCACACACCAAGCATCCAACGCGCCAGCTTCCAAGCAGCCGCGCAAGGCGTGCCCTACTTCTTCGCCCGTGGTGTCATCGAGATTGGTCTCCAGCAACCACACCCGTGGAGAGGCTGAAGGCGCACGCTGTTCCACGCGCGTCCCAAGCTGGATGCGCACCAAGTTCGGTGGACCTTCGCGCGGGTCCTTGTGGCCTGCGCCGTACCCCACGGCCTGTGCTTGGAACGCACCGGGATCGCCGAAGCTCTCGGCCAATTCCATCAATAGGGCAGCCCCCGTAGGAGTCAGGCGCTCGCCTCCACCGCCTTCGATGCGTGCCGTGCGACCGCGCAGCAACTCGCTCACGGCGGGCGCGGGCACCGGCATCAAGCCGTGCGCACACTTCACCGTGCCGGTGCCGGTCACTGGCACCTGTGC
The DNA here is from genome assembly GCA_903829565.1 of uncultured Planctomycetota bacterium. Taxonomy (GTDB): domain Bacteria; phylum Planctomycetota; class UBA1135; order UBA1135; genus SXXH01. Next base: position 15,650 of record CAIKQM010000454.1, on the reverse strand, counting down.
AAGCACGCGCTGCACACCCAACCACTCGAGGCACTGCACCGCCAAGACCACATCCACGATGGTGTCGACAGCGCCCACTTCGTGAAAGTGGATCTCCTCCGGTGCACAGCCGTGGACGCGTCCCTCCGCCACGGCAATCCGCACAAACATCGCCTCAGCACGCGCACGCACTGCCGGCGTCACCTGCGCGCGTCCCAAGATCTCGCGAATCTCTTTCAGCCCGCGATGCACATTGGTTTCGGCGCTGCGCGGAAGCACATCCAGCAACACACCGGACAAGTTCTGTCGCCACACTGTGCTCGCCTCAAGCGTGCACAGATCCCCCAATGAGTCACGCACAAAGCTGCGCATGCGCTCGAGCGTCACGCGCGGATCTTTGAGGTCGAGCAATGCGGCCAAGAACATGTCGCCAGCCAGCCCCGAGAAGGGCTCGATGTACAACGTGTCGGCGAGAGTGTCAGCGGCAGTAGCGTGCATGGCAGGAGTCCTAGGGTACTCGATGAGCAGCACGCGCCAACACGAGGGCTTGCACCCGCTTGGCTCCCATGCTGCGCAGCACCTGCGCGCACTCCTCGAGAGTCGCTCCCGAGGTCCACACATCGTCAACCAGCCACACGCTGCGGCCCCGCACGCTGGCCGTGCTCCAGCGCGCGGGCCGGCTAGGCGCGAAGGCCCCGCGCACATTGGTGCGCCGATCGAGAGAGTCGGCGGAGCCTTGGGGCGCTGTCGCGCGCACGCGCCGCAGTACTTGCCGCACCACAAAGCGGGGCGGGCCCGCTTGCGCGACGGCTCGTGCCAGCAGCAACGCTTGGTTGTAGCCGCGCTCAAGCCTGCGCGTCAGGTGCAGGGGCACGGGCACCAACACTTCGGTCGTCCCGGACGCACCCTCGTCTCCCAGCGCAGCGCGCAGCAGTGGCCCCAGCACGCGCGCCAGATCCACACGCCCACCATGCTTGTAGGCAAGGATCCACGCGCGCAGGGCTTCCTCATCGTAATCACCCAGGGTGATGCCCCGTTCGATCCCCTTCTCTGCCGCACATCCCACGCACACAGAGCCGGCCTCCAACACACGCCGCGCACAGCGCACGCAACGCGGCACCGTACTACAGGCCAGACGATGCTGGTCGCAACCAGCACCCGAACGAGCAGCCATGTCGGTCTCCTGCGCGGGCGCAGAACAGTACGGACAGCACGGCGGAAAGAAGTACTCAGCCCAGCCTGACAGTACGGTGCTGGATGTGCTCATGTCCGGTCTGCTTGACAGCCCCTTTCCACACCACCGGACGCACGCCGCGCACGCAGCGTGACCACAATCTCAAAAATCCGAGTCGTCAAACGTACGCTGCGTCGCGGCGTACGCATCCCGCCGCCGCGGCACGGACAAGCCCACAGCCACACGCACACGCTCCGCGTACGACTCGCGCGTGTCCTCGGGAGTGCTATCCACATCCCACAATTCGCCCAGCTCTCGCGTCAGCTCGGCCTCGGCCACCAAATCGGGAGGTGCCTGCTGCAACTGCTCGCGCAAGTGCCGCCGGCAAGCGGCACTGGCATGCATCCAACCCGCGACAAGCAAACCCAACTCCAGCACCACCAACAGCGGCAGCCAGATGTACATCGACAACTCTTGCTCGGCAGGCCCGAGACTGCGCCCGAGCCATTCGCAGCCAAAGCCCGCGACGATGTTCAAGAAGCCAGCCCCTACTTGCACGCGCAGCACAATCGCTTCGCGCAAGCCCACCAACCGCGTCCCGCGCGGTGCCAGGCGCTCGGCCACTAACTGGCGCGACGAACGCGCCAGCATCGCCACGGCCAACAAAAGGCCGCCCGCGATTTGCAAGGTGGAGCCGAGAGCGAGTAGATCGGGGAGCACGCTAGCTGTAGAAGTAGCGTGCGCCGGTCCAGAAGTCGAAGATCTCCTGCCGGCTGGCTCTCCTCATGACCGACTCGCACTCCGTACGTATCCCTGACCTGCGCAATGCGGCGCATCTGGCCCGGCTCGATTTGGCCGAGGAGGAGGCCGTCGTCCTGTGCGGCGAAGTGGCCCGCATCTTGGAGCATTTCGCGGCCTTGCAAGCCGTGCCAGTGGCGGGCGTCGAACCGTGCTACACGGCGGTCGGAACGCGTGGTCTGCCGCCGGCCCCCGACCTGCGGGAGGACAACGCGCAAGCCTCGTTGCCCCGCGCCGCGTTACTTGGGCTCGCTCCACAAACCCAACCCGACGACGAGTTCTACCGCGTGCCCAAAGCCATTGGAGGTGCGCCATGACCCGGCCCACGCCGAACACATGGTTGCACCTGGACGCAACGCAGCTAGCCCACGAGCATCGCAGCGGCGCACGCAGCGTGGTGGACACGATCGCCGCCTGCTGTGCGCGCAGCCAACGCCTGCAGCCGCGTTGGAACGCCTTCCTCGCCTTGGATTGTGAACGCGCACTCGCGCGCGCCCACACCTTGGAGCACGCGGCCACACGCGGGCGCTTGCACGGCGTCCCGATCGCCGTGAAGGCCAATCTGGCGGTAGAAGGTCTCGAAAGTAGCTGTGCTTCGCGCCTGCTGGTCGGATGGCGCGCGCCCTACACCGCGACCGCCGTCGCGCGGCTGGAGGCCGAAGGCGCCGTGGTGATCGGCACAACGAACATGGACGAATACGCCATGGGCTCTTCGGGCGAATCGTCGGCCTTTGGGCCCACGCGCAATCCATGGGATGAGGCGCGCGCACCGGGTGGTTCTTCGTCCGGATCGGCGGCTGCTGTCGCCGGGCATTTGGTGCCTTTGGCCTTGGGGACCGACACCGGCGGATCCGTGCGCCAGCCAGCGGCTTGGTGCGGGTTGGCGGGCTTCAAGCCCACGTGGGGCCGCATCTCGCGCTATGGACTGGTGGCCTATGCCTCCTCGCTCGATTGCGTGGCTCCGTTGGCGCGCAGCATGCGCGATCTGGATTTGGCGCTCGACATCATGGCCGGGCCGGATGCGCGCGATGCGACCTGCTCACCAACGGCGCTACACGAGTCCGTCCCCTTCAAGGACCTGCAGGGCTTGGTGCTCGGTGTCCCGCACGAGTGGCGCGCGGCCCTGACCGATGGCCCCTCGCGCGCGGCCTTTGAGGCCTGCGTCGAGGCCGCGCGCGCAGCGGGTGCACGCATCGTGGAGCTGTCGTTGCCGCTGACGCGTCATGCGGTCAGTTGTTACTACCTGCTGGCCACGGTAGAGGCCGCGTCAAATCTCGCACGCTTTGACGGCTTGCGTTACGGGGTGCGCGCTGCGGCGCACAGCTCCAGCCTCGCCGCGAGCATCGCTGCCAGCCGCACGCAAGGGTTTGGTGCAGAAGTCAAACGACGCATTGTGCTCGGGACTTATGCCCTCTCGGCGGGGCATGCGGAAGCATGGCACACGCATGCGGCCAAGGTGCGCACGCTCGTGTGCCGCGAGTTTGACGAGGCATGGAGCGCCTGTGATGCGCTGCTGGGACCGACCACGCCCTTTCCCGCCATCCGGCTCGGCGAACGCAGCAACGACCCGCTGTCCTTGTATGCCTGCGATGCGCTGACCACTCCGGTCTCGTTGGCTGGCTTGCCTGCGGCTGCTTTGCGCACACCTCTCGTCGAGCACGAAGGTGGGCAGCTGCCCACGGGAGCCCAAGTCGTGACACCACACGGTGCGGATCGCTTGGCGCTGCGCATCGCGGAGGTATTGGAGACGCAACTGGGCACGCAAGCGCTGCTCAGCCCAGCTGCAGAGGTGCAGGCATGAACCTTGTGCGTCAAGCAAACACGACAACCTGGCTCTCGCCGCACACGGGGCAGGTGTGGGAGCTGGTGATTGGTCTGGAGGTGCACTGCCAACTGGCGACGCGCAGCAAGCTCTTCTGCGGCTGTGCCGTCGAGTTTGGTGCAGCACCCAACACGCGCGTGTGTGCGGTGTGCAGCGCACAACCAGGCTCCTTGCCCGTCCTGAATGGCGAGGCGTTGCGCTTGGCAGTGCGGGCTGGATTGGCTTTGGGTTGCAGCATCGCGGCGCGCACGCACTTTGATCGCAAGCACTACTTCTATTGTGATTTGCCCAAGGGCTACCAAATCAGCCAAGCCACGCGCCCCTTCTGCACGGGCGGTGGTGTGCGCCTGCGTTCGGGCAAGCTGGTGCGTTTGCAGCGCATTCACTTGGAAGAAGATGCGGGCAAGGCCATTCATGATCGTGGCCCGTGGACCTTGGTGGACCTCAATCGTGCGGGCGTGCCTCTGATCGAGTCCGTCACCGAAGCGGATCTGTCTGCGCCCGAAGAAGCCGTCGAGTACTTGACCGCTCTGAAAGAGATGTTGCAGCACGCGGGAGTCTCGGCCTGTGACATGGAGAAAGGCGAGCTGCGCTGCGATGTGAATGTGTCGGTGCGCAAGCCCGGTGCAGGCTACGGCACCAAGGTGGAGATCAAGAACCTCAACTCCTTCCGCTTTGTGGCTGCGGCCATTGAGTACGAGTTGCAGCGCCAAGTTGCAGCCTTGGAGAGCGGAGATCCGGCGCAGCGCCTCGTGCAGGAGACGCGTCTGTGGGACACAGAACAAGGTGTGACGCGCAGCATGCGCACCAAGGAAGGCGCTGCCGATTACCGTTACATGCCGGAACCGGACCTGCCGGAACTGCAACTGCCGGCGAGCTTCGTCGAGCGCGAGCGCAGCATGCTGGGCGAGCCGCCGGCCGAGCGTCGGGCGCGCTGGCAGCAGCAGTGGCACCTTGCAGCCAAAGATGCGGAGGCGTTGACGCACACGCGCGAGCTGGCGGATTGGTTTGAGGCCGCCGTGCGTGCGGGTGCCCCTCCCAAGGAGTGCGCGAGCTTCCTCTTGAACGAGGTCCTCACGGCGCAACCTGACAGCTTGTCGCTGCTGCTGCCGCGCCAGGTCGCCGCGCTTGTGACCATGGTGGCAGCAGGCGAGGTGAGCCATGCCTCGGCGCGCAGTGTGTTGCGCGTCACACTTGCGGAAGGCACGGAACCCGAGGTGGTGGTCCAGCAACAAGGACTGCGCATGGTGCTCGACACGCGCCAAATCGAGGCTTGGTGCCGTCAGGCGCTCGTAGGCCGCGAAGCCATCATTGCCGATGTCAAGGCCGGCAAAGTAGCGGCGGTGAATGCTCTGCTTGGCCCGGCCTTGAAGCTCGCCGCAGGCAAGGCCAACGCTGCTGTGGTGCGTGAGACGCTTCTGCGCCTCATCGCCGAGAGCTAGGCCGAAAAAGACAACGCGCTGCACCTCCGGAGAGGCACAGCGCGTCAAACATTCAGGACAAGCTGCGCGAACGAGCGCGCGCTCGTTCCTTGAGACTCATTCCTTCTTGGCGGCGGTCGGCTCCAGCTTCCAGGTCATGTCGCCCTTGGCGCGACCGCTGAAGTTGATGCCGATCTGCTGACCATTGGCGTCCATGTTCATTTCCATGGCGAGTTCCATGTCTGCGTCGGCCGTCATTTCGTAGCCGTGCAAACGGTTCTCGCTCATGTTCCACCACAAGGTGCCTTCGCCCTTCATGCCCATGCCGAGCGTGAAGGTCAGGTCCATCGGCGGCATCTCTTGGTCGCCACCTTGCTCTTCGATGACTTGCTGGAGCATCTCCGACATGTCCATCGACATCTTGCCGTCGTAGACGAAGGCCACTTCGCCGACCTTCATGCCGTCCTTCTCGGCCACGCCCTTGTAGGTGCAGGTGACCTTGAAGGCTTCGGCCGCCTTCTCGAACTCGGACTGCATCTCTTCCACGATGGCGCTCATGTCCGGGCCTTCGCTGCTCTCCTCCGCCGAGCCCACCAAACCACCCGGGAAGAACAAGGTGCTCAAGCCCTTAGCCGGCACTTCCCAGCTGTCGCCATCGTCCAAGTCCTTGGACGGCAGCAAGCAGATGAGATCCATGTCCGCCTCGAGCTGCTTGATCAGGGCTTCCTCGCCCTCGGACTCGTGGAAAGCCTTGGTGTACTCGCTTTCCTTCTCGTCCCAAGTGAACTTGACGGTCTTGCCTTCCATGGCCTTGGCTTCGTCGTTGGCCGTGGTCTCTTCGCCCATCTCCGTCTCGATCTCGATCGAGTCGTAGGTGCGCAGCAGTTCGGTGGGCTTGCCATCCTTGGTCGCGGCGTACACATCGGTGACCGCCAGCGCCATGTTGATCAGGATGCCCTGCGAGGTGAGTTGCTCCGTCGCCTCGGGCGGGAGCGGCTGACCGTTCATGTCGCCCGACAGCTCGGTGATCGACAGATCCGCCTCGAGCGTGAAGGTCTTCTTCGCTTCGCTACCCGCCTTGGGGGCGAACGCCAGCTTGGTGGCCGGCAGAGCAAAGGCGAGGGTAACGGGAAGAGCGAGGCAGACGGCCAGAGCCGTGCGGTTGAGTTGCATGTGTTGGGGATCCTTCTAGAGGCAGTTGCCTAGCTGGGAAGATAGCACGGATACGCTCCGTTGGTTCGCAGCTGGGCCAGAGTCCTGAGTTGGTGGTTGGGCCTTACAAGCGTTTTTCACGCCTCACTCCCACTCGATGGTGGCAGGCGGCTTGCTCGAGATGTCGAGGACCACGCGGTTGATGCCGCGCACCTCGTTGATGATGCGGTTGGAGATGCGCGCCAACAGCTCGCGATCCAAGTAGTGCCAGTCGGCGGTCATGCCGTCGGAACTTTCGACGATGCGCAGGGCACAGCACGACTCGTAGGTGCGCGCATCCCCCATCACTCCGACCGACTTGACCGGCAAGAGCGCGGCGAAGTACTGCCACAGTCCCTTGTGGGCACCGGCCTTCTCGATCTCGCTGGTGACGATGTGATCGGCCTTCTGCAGCACCAAGCAGCGCTCGGGCGTGACCTCGCCCACGATGCGCACGGCCAAACCAGGCCCGGGGAACGGCTGGCGATCGACGATGCGCGGATCGAGTCCCATGTGGCGACCGATGGCGCGCACCTCGTCCTTGAACAACTCGCGCAACGGTTCCACCAAGGTCATGTCGAGGTCCTTGGGCAAGCCGCCCACATTGTGGTGCGACTTGATGACCGCCGTGTTGCCACCGTGCACGGCCACCGATTCGATCACGTCGGGATAGAGCGTGCCTTGTCCAAGATACTTGGCATTGGTGAAACGCTTGGCTTGCTCGCGGAAGACATCGACAAAGTCACGGCCGATCAACTTGCGCTTCTGCTCGGGGTCTGTGACGCCCTTGAGACTGGTAAGGAAGCGCTCGCCGGCGTCGACCGTGGTCAGGTCAATCTTGAAGTGCTCGCGGAAGGTGCGCTCCACCACCTCGCGCTCACCCAAGCGCAGTAGGCCGTTGTCCACGAAGATGCAGTGCAAGCGCGCGCCAATGGCCTTGTGCACCAAAAGCGCCGCCACCGAGCTGTCCACTCCGCCTGACAAGCCCAGCACCACTTCGCCGGTGCTACCCACGATTTCGCGCACGCGCGCAATCTCGCGCTCCACGATGCTGCCCGGGTTCCAATCACCTTGGAAGCGGCAGACCTTGTAAAGGAAATTGGACAGGATCTCGCTACCGCGCAGCGAGTGGCTCACTTCGGGATGGAACTGCACCGCATAGTAGTTGCGACGTGTGTCGCGCACGGCTGCGTACGGGCAGGTATCGGTGGAGGCCAACACCTCGAAGCCCTGCGGCAAACGCACCACCTGATCGCCGTGGCTCATCCACACGACCGTGCGGCCATCAAAGCCCTCGAACACACCTTCAGGCTTCTCGACCAACATCGAGGCGCGGCCAAACTCGCGGTGATCCGCGGCCTTGACCTCGCCACCGAGGGTCTGGCTCATCCACTGCATGCCGTAGCAAATGCCCAACACCGGCACGCCCAACGACAACAACTCGACCGGGATGTGCGGCGCATCCGGCGCGTACACCGAAGCCGGGCCGCCCGACAGAATGATGCCGCCCAAGTCCATGGACTTGGCCTTCTCCAAGGCAGTGCGCGGCGGCGCGATTTCGCACCACACGCTGGCCTCGCGCACGCGGCGCGCGATCAATTGCGCATACTGCGTACCCAGATCGACGATCAGGACGCCCTTAGGCTGTTGGATAGCGGTCATCGCGTCAGTCGCCGTGGAAGTAGTTGGGCGATTCCTTGGTGATCGTCACATCGTGCGGATGGCTTTCCTTCACGCCGGCCGCCGTGATGCGCACAAAACGCGCCCGTTCCCACAAGGTCGGGATGGTCGCTGCGCCGCAGTAGCCCATGCCAGCGCGCACACCGCCGACCATCTGGTACGCGAAGGTCGACAGCTTGCCCTTGTACGGCACCATGCCTTCGATGCCTTCCGGCACGAGCTTGTCCGCCTCTGTCACGTGTCCTTGACGGTAGCGCTCCTTGCCGCCTTGCTGCATGGCACCGATGGAGCCCATGCCGCGCACGCTCTTGAACGAACGGCCCTTGTAGAGGATCACCTCACCGGGCGACTCTTCCAAGCCGGCGAACAAGCTGCCGAGCATCACGCACGAGGCACCGGCGGCCAGCGCTTTGACGATGTCACCGCTGAAGCGGATGCCACCGTCGGCGATGACGGGAATGCCATCTTTCTTGAGCTCTTGCGCGCACTCCAACACAGCAGTGAGTTGCGGTACACCGATGCCCGCTACGATGCGGGTGGTGCAGATCGAGCCAGGCCCGATGCCGACCTTGACGCCGTCGGCGCCTGCATCGGCCAGAGCGCGCGCGCCCTCGGCCGTGGCCACATTACCGGCCACCACATCGACGGCGTGGCGCTTCTTCAGCTCCTTCACCGTTTGGACCACATTCGTGCTGTGGCCGTGGGCTGTATCGACAACCAGGACATCAACGCCCTTCTTGACCAGCTCCGCGGCGCGATCGTAATCGTGCACACCGATCGCTGCAGCCACACGCAAGCGGCCACGCGCATCCACGGCACTGGCCGGGTACTGCGACAGGTTGTTCAGGTCCTTCATCGTGATCAGACCGTGCAACACCATGTCCGGTCCGACGATGAGCAGCTTCTCCACCTTGTGGCGGAACAGCAGATCGCGCGCATCGTCGAGCTTGGTTCCCGGCGGAGCGGTGACCAGATTCTCGCGCGTCATGACCTTGGACACGGGCGTGTCGTCGCTCGTTTGGAAGCGACAATCGCGGCGCGTCAAGATGCCCACCACACGCTTGCGCTCATCCACGATGGGCAAGCCCGAGATGTTGTGCCGGGCCATGATGTCGCGCGCGGCGCGCATCGTCGTGTCCGGCGGCAGCGTCACGGGATCGAGAATCACGCCGTTGGCGGAACGCTTGACCTTGTCGACCTCGGCCGCTTGCAGCTCGATCGAGAGGTTGCGGTGGATGACACCGATGCCCCCTTCGCGAGCCAACGCTACGGCCAGCTTCTCTTCCGTCACCGTGTCCATCGCGGCCGAAGCCAGCGGGATCTGGATCGGTGTGTTGCGCGAGAAGCGCGTGATCGTCTGCACATCGCGCGGCATCACATCCGAGTGCCGCGGCACGAGAAGCACGTCGTCGAAGGTCAGGCCTTCGGTGAACAAGCTGGGGTTCATGCGGATCTCACCCCGGGGGTGGGCGCGACGCGGACCCTTCCAAGCAGAGTCCGTTGGCGCAGGGGTAAGCCGAGGAGCATAGCGCCTGCAACGCGCCGGTTGAAGTCTGCAAAGAAAAGGACCCGGCGACCGTTACTGAGCACGGGGACCGGGTCCGGGAGGAGGAGATGCCCTTTAGGTCGACAGCGAGACCAAAAACCTGTAACAAAAGTGCGGATTCTGCATGAGCCCCGACCACCCCCTGCCCTCGAACCAGCCGGCCCCGCGGGTGCTGCATGTCTTTCCGACCTTTGTGCCCGCAGGTCGCGAAACACGGGCGGCGGCGCTGATCAATGCCTTTGGCACGCGCTGGCGCCACGAGATCGTGGCTTTGGATGGCCGCGTGGAGGCCTTGGAGCTGGTGCGCGATCGCAGCCTCGTGACGGTGCGCGCGGCCCCCGTTCCGGTTCAACACTCGGGGTCGGCGTGGTCCACGCTGCGTGCTTGGCGCGCCTGCTTGAAGGCTGCCAAGCCGGACTTGGTCCTCACGTACAACTGGGGAGCGTTCGATGCGGTGCTGGCGGCGCGCAGCTTGGGCTTGCCGTTGGTGCACCACGAAGACGGCTTCAACAGCGACGAGGCCACGCACCAGTTGCAACGACGCGTGTGGGCCCGGCGCCTTGCGCTGCGCAACACGCCACTCATCGTGCCCTCGCGCCGTTTGCAGACGATTGCGCTGACGGAGTGGAAGCTGCGTCCGCAGTGCGTGCACCACATCGACAACGGGATCGAACTAACGCGCTACCAAGCCCGCGACGGAGCTGCAGAGCTGCGACGACGCTACGGCATTCCGGCTCAGGCCTTGCTCGTGGGCTGGCTGGGGCATTTGCGCCCTGTCAAAAATCCTAGACGCTTCTTGGCGGCGCTGGCGCGTGTGGATGCCGAGCTGCAGGCTTGGGCTTTGGTGATTGGCGATGGACCGGAGCGTGCAGCCTGCGAGGAGCTCGTGGCGCGCACGCACACGCTGCAAGGACGTGTCGTGTTTGCTGGACACCAAAGCGATCCGGTGCCGCTGCTGCGGGCCTTGGATGTGTTGTGCATGTCCTCGGACAGCGAGCAAATGCCCATCGCGCTGGTCGAAGCGATGGCCAGCGGGTTGCCCGTGGCAGCGACGGCGGTGGGCGATATCCGCAGCATGCTGGGAGCCGACCAAGAACCGTATGTGGTTGAGCTCAGCGAGCACGAAACGGCCTGGCCGCTGGCCGAAGCTCTGCAAGCCTTGCTAGCCGACCCCGAACTGCGTGCGCGACTGGGCACACAGAACCGTCAACAAGCACTGCAACGCTATGGCCTCGCCACCATGGCCGCCGCACACGAAGCCGTGTGGCGTTCGGCGCTCTAGAGGCCCCACGCCTGGCGCACGGCTGCGGTCCAACCAGCATCAAAGGCCTGCAATTCGGCGCGCACAAACGGGTAGTAGTCGTTGACCCCGAACCAACTCTCGGTGCCCTCGGCAAAGAACTCATCGGGGTTGTTCAATGCGTAGTGGCGCTCGGTAGAGCCCGACCAGCGCAAGACTGCGTCTAGCTGCCCGGAGTCACGCAGGCGCGCGTGCGCCGTGCGCAACGGTTCCTTGTTCTCCAAGTGCAGGTCGTACCAACCATGCGCCAGTTCATGCAGCACCATCCACGGCTGTTCGCGCGACCAATCCAAGAAGTTGCGCGCGTTCGCCAGGTGCACTTTCTTGGCCAAGCGCGGGTCAAAACCGGCGCCGCGCAGCCATTCGGGACTGACGTGGTAGCACGCGCAGGGCGCCACCTTGTGGTTCTCATCCAGCACAATGGGAATGGTGCGCAGCTTGTCCAACGCGGCGGGCGGCAGCGCGCGCTCGATGTCCAAAAGCCGTGACTGCAGGAGATCGAGGGCCTCACGACCCACGGGTGCGTTGACGAGCGTAGCCTCGACCTCGATGCGGAACCCGCGGATCTCGGTCACGGTACGCTCCGGATCCTCATTCATAGGGGCTAGAACGAGGGGTAACGAGTACAGCGGTGTGCAGGTCAGAAGGGTCATAGGAGCCACGCGCCCCTGATGGTATCCTCTCGCGCTTGAACGCCTCGTCCCGAAGGCCCTTCCGGCCTCGCTGCGAGCGTCCCCTACGCGATGAGCCTCCAAACGATCGAAGCGCCGACCACCTGGGCCCTCCTCGACCGCATCATCACCCGTGCGCAAGCACAGGTGCAGACGCTGATCTATCTCGCCAACCACGAGCGCGAGAAGAAGAAGGGTGATCCCAAGGTAGGTGGACACCCCGCATCCTGTGCCTCCTCGCTGCATCTGTTGGGTGCGCTGCACCTCGTGGTGCGCGAGCCGAGCGACTGGATTGCGTGCAAGCCGCACGCGTCGCCGGTGGACCACACCTACCACAACTTGCTCGGCCTGTTCCGCGATCACGCGAGCGGCGGTTGGATCGAAGGCGAGGCCGCCAAGGAGCTGATGACCACGCTGCGTCAGTTCCCCCACCCGCTGACGAAGCCCGTCTTCCAGAGCTACCACGCCAAGACGGATCCGGATTCGTTCCACTACTTGCCCTCGGGCACGGTGGGCATTCCGCCGGTCAACAGCGCCTACCTCGCGTTGGCGTATCGCTATGCCAAGGACCACGGCTGCGAAGTGCCGGACAATGTGCACTTCTGGTCGATGATGGGTGACAGCGAGTTCCGCGAAGGCTCGCTGCTGGAAGTGATGCCCGAGGTCGCCGAGCGCGGTCTGACCAATGTCACTTGGATCGTCGACTACAACCGTCAGAACCTGGACGGTACCCGCCTCGCCAACGAGAAGGCGCTGCAAGGTCGCGATGACCAACGCATCGAGCGCACCGCCGCCGCCAACGGCTGGAAGGTGCTGCAAGTGCGGCATGGCGCGTACCGCGAAGAGATCTTCGCCAAGCCGGACGGCGCGCACCTGCGCGAGTTCCTCGAGAACGGCTTGACCGACTACGAATACAACATGCTGCTGCTCAAGCGTGATGCCGAGCAGACGCGCAAGTTCGTGGTGGAGCGCGCTCCGAAGACCAAGAAGCTGCTCGACAAGCTCGCGGATGCCGAGGTTTTGCGCATGTGGGCCGATCTGGCTGGCCACTGCATGAAGAGCCTCGTCGCTGCGCTGCGCACCGCGCGTCAAGACGACAGTGCGCCGTACATGCTGGTCGTGCACACGATCAAGGGCTTTGGCCTTGAGTGCCAAGCGGATCCCAGCAACCACTCCGCGTTGCCCGATGACAAGGAAGTGGCCGCGTTGCAGCAAGCAGCCGGTTTGGCTCACGCGGATCCGTTCGCTCGTTTTGACACGCACAGCGACGAAGGCCGCTACCTGACGGAGCGCGGCGCCAAGTTCCGCGCAGGCATCCTTGCGCATGAAGCCTTGCGCGAGCGCAACAGCAGCAAGGTCGCTGCAGCACTCGCAGCCGATGGCGGCGTGCCGGACGAACTGGGCATCGATCTGTCGCTGTTCCCCCTCGCCCACACGCAATGGATGTGGGGCCAGCTCGCTGCCAAGCTGATTCGTATCGGCACCTTTGACGAAGGTGGCCCGTCCACGGCAGTCACGGCGAAGAGCTTGTCCGACCATGATGCGCGCTGGCGCACCGCAGCCGATTTGTGCTTGACCATGTCGCCCGACGTGGGCACCTCGACCAACATCAGCCCCGGCATGGACCAGCGTGTCTATGGCCCGAAGAGCGACACCAAGCTCGAGCAGGCGCTGAAGGTCAAGTACAAGCACCCGACCCTCTCCACCAGTCAAGAACGCTGGACACGCCACGTGCGCTTCGAGATCGCCGAAGCGAACTGCATGTCGGCCGCGGGTTCCTTTGGCAAGTTGGGCGACGACTTGGGCTTGCCGTTCCTGCCCTTGATGACGGTCTATGACTTCTTCATCAAGCGCGCGCTCGACCAGCTGTACTACGACCTCTACTGGGGTTCGGAGTTCGTGCTCGTGGGCACGCCCTCAGGTGTGACGCTCTCGTCGGAAGGTGCACAGCACAGCTGGAAGAGCGACATCCAGATCCCCAACTTGATCACGTGGGAACCGTCCTTCGCGATCGAGATGGACTGGATCCTTTCGGATGCCGTGCGTCGCCACATGGCGCGCGACAACGAAGGCCGCAAGGGTGTGTTGGTCCGCGCCGTGACGCGCGGCCTGCAGCAGCGCACGCTGTTGGAATGCGTGCGCCGCCATGCGGCCAGCAAGGCCGACAACAGCCAATACGGACAGCTCGTGCCGGCCGGCGAACAAGGTGGCGTCGACGAGTCGACGCTGGCCACCATCTCGGACGACCAGCTGCTCCAGCGCGTGCGCCTCCATTGCCTCGCGGGTGCGTGGCACTTGGTCGATTGGCGCGGCTACGCCGGCTACGAACCGGGCGACAATGCGGTCCACATCTTCGCCATGGGTGCACTGGCCCCGGAAGCCTTGGAAGCCAGTGAAGCGCTGTACAAGAAGGGTGTGTACGCGAACGTCATCCTCGTCAGTTCGCCCGAGCTCCTGCTGGGCATTCTGGGCGAGAAGTCGGGCTACACGCACTTGACCGAGACGCTGGGCATTGACGGGCACTTGCATGCCGTCGCCGGTGCTTCCGAGAGCGAAGCCGGCTTGCTGTCCGTCGCCGGACGGCGCGTGCCGATCGTGGCGGTGCTCGATGGCGAGTCAGGTTTGCTTGACAACATCGGCTCGGTCGTGGGCGTCAAGCAAAAGACCCTCGGCGTGCGCAAGTTCAGCAAGTGCGGCCGCCCCGACGAGGTCTACGCGTACCACCATCTCGACGCGGCCGGCATCGTGGAAGCCTGCGGCGAAGTCCTCTCCACCACCGCGATGGAAGAGCTGCGCATCGAGCGTTCCTTGTTGGAACGCCTCGCGGGCCGCACCAGCGAGCGCCGCAACTGGCGCGACTTGTGGCCGGACGCCAACGCAGGTCCGCATGGCGGACATTCCTGACGAACCCGAGGCGTTCGAGCCCTTCACGGTGCTCGAACGCACGCCGATCTACGACTCGCCGTGGTGCACGCTGCGGCGCGATCGTGTGCTTGTGCCCAGCGGCGCGGAGCGCCAGCACCATGTCATCAGCATCGGTGACGCGGTGGTGGTCGTGCCCGAGTGCGAAGACGGGAGCATCGTCTTCATCGGGCAATACCGCTATCCCCATGGACGCACCCATTGGGAACTGCCGGCGGGGCGCCTCTTGCCCGACGAAACGCCCGATGCAGGTGCGCGGCGCGAACTGCGCGAGGAAACCGGCTGGGAGGCGCGCGAATGGCTGCAGCTGCCCGGTTTCTTCCCGCTCAACGGGATCAGCGACCACTGGGCGCATGTGCGCGTGGCGCGCGGTTGCTATCCGGTAGGCCCCCAGCAGCTGGACGACACCGAGCGCATCCGGGTGCGCCGGTTCACGCGCGCCGAGGCCGAGGCCCTGCTCGATTCCGGCCGCCTGACCGATGGATTCTCGGCCCTGGCGCTGCTGTTGTGGTTCCGGCGCCAGCCCCGCCAGGGCGGATAACAGCCCATCCGGACCGCTTGCAAGGACTTGCCTCCGGTTTTTTGTGAATTTCGGGCCTAGCACCCCCCGCGCTTGGTTACCCTCTTCGCTCGACAACCGAGGCTCACCGGCTGGATGGATCCAGTAACGCGTAGCCAGTTAGCAAAGACAGGTCAGAATCGAATGGGTACGAAGCTGTACGTTGGCAACCTTTCCTATCAGACAACCGAAGCGTCACTGCGCACGGCGTTTGAGGAAGGCGGCCGCCAAGTGACGGAAGTGGCAGTAATGATGGATCGCGAAACGGGCCGCCCCCGCGGCTTCGCTTTCGTGCGCATGGGTACCGAGGCTGACGCACAGTCGGCCATCGCCCAATGGAACGGTCGCGAGCTCGACGGCCGCGCCCTCCGCGTGAACGAAGCTGAAGATCGTCCGCGCACCGGTGGCGGTGGCGGCGGCGGCGGTGGCCGCGGCTTCGGTGGTGGCGGCGGCGGTGGCCGCGGCTTCGGCGGTGGCGGCGGCGGCGGTGGCCGTGGCTTTGGTGGTGGTGGCGGCGGTCGCGGCTTCGGCGGCGGCGGCGGTGGTGGCGGCGGCTACGGTGGTGGCGGCGGTGGTGGCGGTGGTCG
>CAIKQM010000453.1 GCA_903829565.1 uncultured Planctomycetota bacterium | reverse complement strand
GGTGTAGGCGATCTTTTCAGGTCGTCCGTCGGCGTAGAGCAATTGCTCGGCGACCACAGACTGACCGTCGTACTCTTGCACCAACACGGGCAGGCCCAACTCCGGAAAGACCGTGCTGCGCGCAGGCAAATCGGGGTCTGGTACAGGCACAACCGCGGGACGCTCCGACGGCGGCAGGCTGGGAAGATCCGGCGGAACGATGACGGCCTGCGGCAAGGCCGTGCCCGATGCAGAGGCAGGCAAAGGCACGGACTCTGGCGCGCAGGCCATGCAGACGATGGCGCTCACGCACACCAGCCTAAGCACGCTCGACCAAGTGCTCTGACTCAATGCTCAGGCCTCAGCGTAATCGCGCGCGAGTGCCGCACGCGTCTCATGGGTGAGCAAGGTCTCTCCGCGCACCTCGTCATGATCGCAACCCACAGCCACCGGCACACGCCCCTGCGTGGGGAACTTCAAGTACTGCACCGTGGACAGTTTGCCCTCGGTGCGCTGGCGCTCATCAATGGTCGGGCGTACACGCGAACCATCTTCGAGGCGCACATACAAGTGTTCGGGCAGATGCAGCCACAGCGGCAACTTGGCGGCACGCACCAGCGGGTCATCCAACTCGACCAAGAGCGTGCAACCAAGGTCCCCACGAGCACCGATCAACTCGTTGTAGGTGCTCAACTCGTGCTGGATGTCGCTCTCCTTGACGATGCGCTCCGCGCGCACCATCTCGTGCACTTGGTAGCGAATGGTCTGGTGGTTCTCGAACAAGAAGGTCAACACCTCGGCCACATGCACACGCCGCAAGGCCTTCGCTTGCATCGCCTCTTGCCGCAGTGCATCGCGCTGCTCGCCGTAGGTGATGTAGTCCAGAATCTCCGCTCGTTGTACGCGCTTCATGTCAGGTAGGTTGGACAGGCCCGTCGAAGGGCTCGCCACGATAGGCTTTGGCCAGAATGGTCAGCGGGTGCATAGGTTTGACACCCGCGTGCTGTTGGAACTGAATGGCCGCCAGCGGACAGTCGGTCGACCAGGCTTGGCTCTCGGCCTCTTTCATGTCGCGGAAGGCATTGGCGCCAGCGCGCTGGCTGGGCTCGAAGCCCTCTACCTTCATGGCAAAGGTGCCATCGTGTCCGCAGCACTCCATCACGGGCTTGATCGGCACGCCGAAGATCTTGCGGAACAGATCACGCGCGCGCAGCCCCGTGCGTTGCACACGCAAGTGACACGGCGCGTGGTAAGCGATCGATTCCGGCTTGGTTTGCACCGCTTTGTTGAAGCGCGCGTCTTCGCGCAATGACCAGAGGTGATCGCAAGGATCTTTGACAGCCGCCGCGACTTTCTCAGCGCGCGCACGCTGCTCGCCTTCAAACCACTTGGGCCACTTCTCGCGCATCGTCATCGAGCAGGTCGGGTTGATGGCCAACACCTTGGCGCCTGCATCCACATAAGGCTCGAGCGCGTCTAGGTTGTGTTCCGCGCGGCGACGCGCCTCGTCCAAGTTGCCGCTTTCCCACGCCGGCATGCCACAACACGCGAGACCTTTCGCGCAAGCCGTCGGCACTTGGTTGCGATCCAGCACTTCCAGTGCATCGCGCCCGATCTGGGGCTCGTTGTTCTGCACATAACAGGTCGGGAACAACACCGCCTCATCGCCCTTGCCAGCCGGGCGCACACGGCCATTGGCCTGCGCCCACGACTCAAAGGTCTGCGAGGCAAAGTCCGGCAACAACTTGTCGCGGTGCACGCCAAGGACCTTCTCCATGAACCAACGATGTGCGGCCACGCGATTCATCGTGTTCGCCATACCAAAGCTCAAGCGCGCCATGCGCCCCGCGAGGTCGGGATCACCAAGCACGCGTTCGCGCAGCGCCACGCCACGCTTCTTGGCTCGCACCGCCTTGTAGCGATGCACCAGCTCAGGGAAGTCGAGCTGAAACTGGTGCCCGATGCGCGGCGTGTACGGACACTCCACTTCGCACAACTTGCACTGGAAGCACTCATCCATGATGCGGTCGGTCTCGTCCGCCGTGACCTTGCGCGCATCGCCTTCGTGCTTCTCATCCAAGAGCTTGAACAAGTCCGGGAACGAATCGCAGTACTTGAAGCACATGCGACAGCTATTGCACAACTCGAAGGCGCGCTCGATCTCTGAGCGCAGGCCGTTCTCATCCCAATACTTAGCCTCCGACGGATCGTACGAGAGGCCAGCAGTCGGTTGCGCAGAGATGGTCATGTGGTCCTCAGTCGACAGGAGAAGTGAGCAGGGCTCGCTCGCTGCCATCAGGCGTGCAAGCGAGCCCCGCGTAGCCGAGAGCCTAAGCGATCAGGTGATCGACTTGAGCAAGGCTTCGAACTTGCCGGCGTGGCTCTTCTCAGCCTTGGCCAAGGTCTCGAACCAGTCGGCGATTTCAGCGAAGCCCTCCGCGCGCGCGGTCTTGGCCATGCCGGGGTACATGTCGGTGTACTCGTGGGTCTCGCCCTTCACAGCGGCGGCGAGGTTCTTGTCCGTCGTGCCGATCGGCATGTCGGTCGCGGGGTCGCCAGCGCGCTTGAGGTAATCGAGGTGACCGTGGGCGTGGCCCGTCTCGCCTTCGGCGGTGTCGCGGAAGTTACCGGCGATCTCCGGGTAGCCTTCGACATCGGCCTGCTTGGCGAAGTAGAGGTAACGGCGGTTCGCTTGGCTCTCGCCAGCGAAAGCGGCCTTGAGGTTAGCGTGCGTTTGAGTGCCCTTGAGGTCAGCCATGGGAGTGAGAGAGGGGGTTGCGGGGGTCCTGAGTACCAGGTCGTCCGAGAGGATGCGTCAGACACTACGCCGCTTCAAGGGGGCGCAGATGCGAACTGTGCAGTTCTTCAAGCCTTAGGCAGGCCACGCTCAATGTCGGACAGCGCGGACGCCGCCGCTGTGCAGACATCGCCGTCATCGTCCATCAGCATGTCGCGCAGGCGCGGCACGGCGCTTTCGCCGCCACGCCCAAGGGCGCCAATCGCCTTGCAGCCAGCCAAACGGACCTTGGGATCGTGGCTATCCAGTTGCGCCAGGGGCGCACTGAGATCCACCTTGGGGGCGGACTTGCCGCCGAAGAACGAGAACAGTCCCATGCCAACCAGAGTACGCGCTTAGCTCAGGCTTGCAAGTCGCTCCTGCACACGACCGGCCAAAGCGCGGATCGTGGCCGGCCCGTGGCCTTGGTAGTGGTTGTTCGCATAGGCGTGGACTTCACGCACGCGACCGGCTGGGTCTTGGGTCAGATTCACGAGCAACTGGGCCCAACGATCAAGGCTGGCGTCCTTGTTCAACACGGGCCTGTCAAAGCGCTCACAGGCGGCCTCGGTAGCCTCGCGGTCGCCGATCAGGCGCACATAGAGCCAATCGGTGGTCACCAGATCCAGCTGTGGGGCGAGGTCCGCGGGATGAGGCAGGTAGGGCAGCTCGCTCAGAACCAAGCAGGCGCGGTGGTGACGCAAGAGCGCCAGCAATGGCTCGGCCAGCCATGCTTTGTTGCGCACCTCCACCGCCACACGCTCGTCCGCAGGCAGGCGAGCAAGGAAGGCATCCAAGCGGCTGAGAAACGGACCCACCTCGGCAAAGGCGGAGCGATTGAAGTAGGGAAACTGCAAGACAACTGGGCCCTTGCGCGGCCCCAAGCCTTGGAGGGCCGTCAAAAATGCTTCACAGTCCTGCCATGCCTTGGGGCTGTCAAGGATATTGGACGGCTGTGGCGTGGCCCCTTCGCCACCGTGGACAATGCTGCGTGGGAACTTGGCGCACAAGCGAAAGGTTTCAGGCGTCTTCTCGGCCCAACCACGCACGAGCGCTGCGCTCGGCACTCGGTAGTACGTGGTGTCGGCTTCCACCGTGGTGAAGACCTGGGCATACACTCGCAAGAAATCGCCAGCCTTGGTGCCACGCGGATAGAACGGGCCTACCCAGTCCGTCTCGGACCAGCTGGAGGTACCAAACTTCCACGCGACGCTCATGGGCTGTGCTGACCGGCACGCGCTCGTGTCGTGAGCCGATCCAGCAACAAGTATAGGAACAACAACGCCGCAGCCACCAAGCGTCCCCAGCCTGCATCGGCGATGCCTGCGAACTGCAAGCCGCGTGCGAGGGCTGCAAACAACACGGCGGCTAGCACAGCTCCCACAACACTGGCGCGTCCGCCTAGAAGCGAAGCACCACCCACAACAGCGCACGCGAGTGCATCCAACTCAAGGCCATTGGCGCCAATCGAGGTGCCCGCACTCGAAGATAGAGCCAACAAGGCGCCAGCCAAACCACCACACAGTCCCGACACCGTGTGCATGCGCACGCGCACCACATCAGGATCCAAACCCGCTTGACGCGCGGCCTGTTCATCAGCCCCCACCACCCACGCTGCACGAGCCATGTGCCAAGCATGCATGACATAGGCACCCACCGCTGTGGCGAGTACCAGTGTCAAGGCGGCTGGACGCCAACGACCGTCCCCCACGGACCAAGTCCACGCGCTCCATTCGGTGAATGCAGGGCTCTGGATGGCGAGAGACTCTTCCGCATACCACAACGCCGCAGCACGCAGCGCGAAGAGGCCGCCAAGGGTGCCGATGAAGGCCGGGACGCGCGTGACCCGCAGCAGGTGTCCCATGCCAAAGCCCACTGCAGCGCCAAACACGAGGCCAAGCGCCAGAGCGACGCTAGGCGGCAAGCCAGCCCCCACAGCCGCTGCGACCACCAGACTTGCGCAGGCGGCTAGGCTACCCACAGCCAAGTCCAGCGAACCACAAGCGAGCACGAAGCACACACCGATAGCGGCTACACCGGGCACTGCGGCATCCGCCAGCAAATCAGGCAGCAACTTCGCGCTCCAATAGCGCGGCAGCGCGATTCCACAGACCGCAACCACCAGCACCAAGCCCACGGCCACGCGCTTCATCGCACGGTTCCTTTCGGTGCCGCGCGCCAGGCCAAGACACCCACCAAGACGGCTGCACGCACAAAGAGAGCTGTAGCCGTGGAGGCACCTTGCCACGCAAGAGTCATCACCAAGGTCTCAGCGGCCAACGCTCCGCCAACGGTGGCGTACACCGAGACACGACCACCGGACACGCTGGCACCGCCGAGGACCAAGGCCACCAGTACATCCAACTCTCTCCAGATTCCTACGGTCGAGGCGTCGGCGGCTCCGAGCTCACACGCTTGCGCACAGCCCGCGACAGCTGCCGCCGCGCCGGCCAATGCGTAGATGCCGATGCCTAAAGGCAGCAGCGACACCCCGGCCCACTCTGTGGCGCGCGCATTCAGTCCCCACGCGGTGCACTTCAGGCCCAGCGTCGTGCGCGTCCAGACCAAGTGCATGACGATCACGACCACCAAGGTGATCCACACCAAAACGGGCAGACCAAGCGGAGACCACAGACCCCACGCTCGCACGGCAGGCTCGGTGGCATAGTGCACACCACCACCGCTGGTGAGTTGGGCCGCACCACGCCATGCAGAAAGCCCGACCAGAGTTGCGAGCAGCGGCGACACACGCAGGCGCACAATCGCAAGCCCTGTGCAGCCACCTGCGAACATGCCTACCACTAGCGCCAGCACAAGCCCAACGGGGGCACCCCAACGATCGGCGCCGACCACCAGCACGGAGGCACTCCACGCCATCAGTGCGCCGAGCGCCAAGTCCACACCGGCTGCAGCAACCAACGGCACGCAACACACGGCGAGTAAGGCCACCGTCGAGCCGTGGTACAGCAGGTCCGGTAGGGATCCTACGAGTCGGCCGTCTTGCCAAGCGAGCGCGGTAAAGCCCGGCGTGAACCAAGCATTGCCGGCCCATAGAAGCAGGCACAGCACCCATGCGGCCTGAGCGCGCAAAAGAGCCTTCATTCAGCCCCTACCAAGCGCGCAATGAGTCGATCGACATCCTTGGCAGCGTGCGCCGCCTGTTCGACGACGGCGTGATCGCGCACGATCAACACATCATCGGCGACTTCGGCCAACTCCTCCAAATAGCTCGTCGTCCATACGACGCACGCACCGGCACCGCACACCTCGCGCACACGCGCAACAATATCCGCCCTGGCTCCCACATCGACACCACGCGTGGGCTCATCGAGCACGAGTACGGCAGGTCCAGCAGCGAGGAGTCGCGCCAACAGCACCTTTTGCTGGTTGCCGCCGGAAAGACTGCGTACGGGCGCGTCTACGGAGGCACAGTGAATGCGCAAGCGCTGCACTAGCTCGAGGGCTACTTGGCGTGTGTGCACGGCTTGCCGTCCCACTCCGCGTCGCACCAAACCAAGGGCGATGGTCTCTGCGATGCTGAGGTCCAGCCAAAGGCCCTCATGGCGACGCTCTTCGGGGGAGTGCACCAAGCCGTAGTCCATCGTACGGGCGACACCTTGAGGGATGGATTGGCCGTAGAGCGTCAACTGCCCTTGACGCGGCACCACACCAGCAATCGTGCGACACAACTCACTGCGACCGGAGCCCAAGAGTCCCGCGACACCCAG
>CAIKQM010000452.1 GCA_903829565.1 uncultured Planctomycetota bacterium | reverse complement strand
CCAACGCGTTCGTCGACACAACCACCTTGACCTTGCCCGTGCGCAAACCATCTTCAATCTCACGGCGCATCAACGGCAAGTAGCCACCGCGATAGCCACGGATCTCGTCAGGATCGAGGCCCATGCGCGGTGCTTGCTCCTTGAGGTAGCGCACCAACACCTCCACCGCCGTGCGACGCCGGCAGAAGAAGATCGACTGGTGGTTCGGCCCGCACACCACTTGGGCCAGCTCACGCGCCTCTTCCAGCGCATTGGCGCGCAAGCCTGCCACCGGATTCACCATCGGCGGGTTGTAGACACCAAAGGTGCGTTCGCCCGAGGGCGAACCGTCCTCATCGACAAGCTCGACCTCACGGCCAATCAAGCGGCGCGCATGCGCTGCGCCTTCGCGCAAGGTGGCGGAACACAGCAAGAACTGCGGATTGCTGCCGTAGTGACGGGCGATGCGCACCAACCGGCGCAACACATTCGCCACCGAAGAACCAAACACGCCTGTCAACGTGTGCACTTCATCGATGACGATGTAGCGCAAGTCGCGAAACAACTCTGACCACTTGGCGTGATTGGGCAAGATGCCTGCGTGCAACATCCACGGATTGGTCAGCACCATGTGCCCGCGTTCGCGCAAGGTGCGCCGCACGGAAGGCGGCGTATCACCGTCGTAGGTGTAGGCATGCCAGTCTGCGCCCAGTGCTTCGACCAGCGTCGTCAAACCGGCCGACTGGTCTTGCGAGAGCGCCTTGGTAGGGAACAAGAACAACGCGCGCGCGGCGCCCTGCGTCTCGTGCAAGGCCTGCAACACCGGTGCGGTGTAGCAGATGGTCTTGCCGGAAGCGGTCGGGGTCGCCACCAGCACATCCTTGCCATCGAGTGCATGCTGGATGGCTTGCGCTTGATGACGATAGAGCTCGTGAATGCCGCGCTCTTTCCACAAGCGTGCAATCAACGGGTCAATGCCCGCGGGGAACGCGGCCGTCAACGCCGGGCGCGCGGGGACCACATGCCAATGATCGAAGCGCACCTTGTACTGCGGCTCATCGCGCAGCTGTGCGACGATGTCTGCTACGCCTTGTGCGCGCCGCCGGCGCCGTTCACCGCCCTCGTGCGCGACCTGTTGTGACGCCTGCTGCGCCTGTTCGTCCCCGCTCGCCATCTCCCCGCCCCCCCTTAGAAGTTCGGTGGATGTTCGCCTTCCTAGAGAAGCGGATCAAGCCCCAAAGCGGCAAGCGCAGCACTCAACTCCACGGACGGGAGAGTTCCATCACGCGTTCATGGCCGGCAAGGTCGCGCTGGAAGCGCGCAACCAGCCCCAAACGGCCACACAGCTCGCGCATGCGCGGGGCTTGGTCATGGCCCAACTCCACCAAGACAACGCCGCCGGGCGCCAGACAGGCTGGCACTGCTTCCAGAATCCGACGCGCATGCAGGTCAGGATCCCCGGCCGGCCCGAACAGCGCGGTCGACGGCTCCCAATCGCGCACCTCAGGGGCCAAGGTGCCGCGATCCTTGGGATCGATGTACGGTGGATTGGACACCACCAAGTCCCAAGGTGCGCCCGCGCGCAATGCCGCGTGCATGTCGCCTTGCTCAAAGCGCACACGCTCCAGCTCCAGAGCTTGCGCCGCCAGTGTCAAGGCGTTGCGACGCGCCCATTGCAGGGCTTCGGGCTCGGCATCGACACCGACTACGTTCAGGCTCGGCAGCTCCAATGCCATGGTCACTGCCAGGGCACCGCTGCCCGTGCCCATGTCCAATGCTTTTGACAGCGTAGGCAAGCCTTGTTGTGCACGCTCTTTGACCAGCTCGCGCACGCGATCGACGATGTGCTCGGTCTCGGGGCGTGGCACCAACACACCGCGCCCCACGGCAAACATACGCCCGTAGAATTCACGCCCGCCCAAGATGTAGTGCACCGGCTCGCGCTTGCCGCGGCGCACCAAGAGATCACGCGCAAGATCGATCTCCACCGGCGTGACGGGGCGCTCCAAGTCGAGGAACAACCGCAAGCGGTCCAACTTGAGCGCATGCGCCACCAACAGCTCGGCCTCGAGACGCGCACTCTCGACGCCCTTGCGCTCCAAGTACGCACGCGCCATCGCCAGCATCGCGCGCGCATCACGCGGCAAATTGTCCCGGGCTTCCGTCACAGAGGGGCTTCGGTCACTTACAGGGCCTTCAGGCGTTCCTCGCGCTCGATGGCGGCCACTGCGGCCACCACCGGATCGAGTTTGCCTGCCAGAACCTGTTCGAGCGAGAAGTTCTCGTTGGCGCGGTGATCCGTGACCCGGTTTTGAGGGAAGTTGTAGGTCCGCACGCGCTCATTGCGATCGCCTGAGCCGACTTGAGACTTGCGCTCCGCCGCCCGTTCGGCATGACGCTTGCGCTCTTCCATGTCCTGCAAACGCGCCATCAACATGCGCATCGCGCTGGCCTTGTTCTTCGATTGGGAACGGCCGTCCTGGCAGATGGCGACCAATCCGGTCGGCAAGTGCGTGATGCGCACAGCGGACTCGGTCTTGTTCACATGCTGGCCACCAGCGCCACCGGCACGCATGGTGTCGATGCGCAGGTCTTCCGGACGCACGGCTAGCTCGACCTCTTCGGCCTCCGGCAACACCGCGACAGTCGCGGCCGAGGTGTGGATGCGCCCCTGCGTCTCGGTGGTGGGCACGCGCTGCACGCGGTGGCCACCGGACTCGTGACGCAACATGCGCCAAGCACCTTCGCCTTCCACGGCAAAGACGATCTCTTTGTAGCCGCCTACTTCGCTGGTCGAGAGATCAAGGTCCTCGATGCGCAGACCTTTGGCCTCGAGCCAGCGGCGGTAGATGCGGTACAGATCCGCGGCGAACAACGTGGCCTCATCACCACCGGTGCCTGCACGGATTTCGACGATGACCTTGGTGCGCTCGTCTTCGGGTTCGCGCACCAACTCGTCGAGCACACTGCGCTCGAAGTCCTCGGCACCGGCAGCGAGCTCACGCAGCTCGTCCTGCGCCAAAGGCAGCAACTCGCGATCGCCGCTTTCGACCAACGCGCGCGCCTCGGACTCGCGGTGCAAGCGCGACTCAAGCACCGCGCCCAAGCCCGCAGCGCGCTGCAGCATGCCGCGCTCGAAACTAACCCGAGCCACCCGCTTGCCATCGCTGGAGATCT
>CAIKQM010000451.1 GCA_903829565.1 uncultured Planctomycetota bacterium | reverse complement strand
CTGGGCCACGCCTTCGTTGCGCCGGCCTGTGTTGACATCCAACTGGTACTGGATGCCGGTGACCATGGCGCGCGTGGTGCGCGTGGTGTGCTTGAGCGTGTACTTGGTGCGCGGGGTCAACGGTTGATCCGTCATCCAGCACACCATCGCCTCCAAGTCCTGACCGGCTACGGGGCGGTTGTTTGGGCGGCACAACATGTCGCCGCGCGACACATCCACATCGCTGTCGAGGTGCACAACCACGGACATCGGCGCGTAGGCCTCGTCGAGCTCGCCGTCGAAGGTCTCGATCTTGGCGATGCGCGAGGTCATGCCGCTCGGCAGCACGACCACCTCGTCGCCCTTGCGCAACACGCCGCCAGCCACCTGACCCGCGTAGCCGCGGTAGTCGTGGTACTCGGCGCTTTGCGGACGCACGACCCACTGCACAGGGAAGCGCACATCGATCAAGTTGCGGTCGGAGGCGATGTGCACCGATTCCAAGTGATGCAAGAGCGGCGGGCCCTTGTACCAAGGCGTGTGCGGGCTGCGGTCGACCACGTTGTCGCCATGCAGCGCGCTCATCGGAATGAAGCACAAATCCTGCACATCCAAGCGCGCGGCCATGCCGCGCACTTCGTCCTCGATCTTGCGGTAGATGCCTTCATCCCAGCCCACGAGGTCCATCTTGTTGATGGCGTAGACCAGATGCGGGATGCGCAACAGCGATGCAATCAGCGAGTGGCGCCGTGTTTGTTCGACCACACCTTGGCGTGCATCGATGAGCACGATGGCGAGGTTCGCCGTGCTGGCGCCTGTGACCATGTTGCGCGTGTACTGCACATGCCCCGGCGTGTCAGCGATGATGAACTTGCGCCGCGGCGTCGCAAAGTAGCGGTAGGCAACATCGATGGTGATGCCTTGTTCGCGTTCGGCGCGCAGGCCATCGGTCAGGAGCGCCAAGTTCGTGTACTCGTCGCCGCGACGGCGCGAGACATCCTCCACATGTTGGAGCTGGTCTTCGAAGATCGACTTGGTGTCGTACAAGAGGCGCCCGATGAGCGTGCTCTTGCCGTCGTCGACGCTGCCACAGGTGGAAAAGCGCAGCAATTCCGCGCCATTTTGCATCGCGAGCAGTTCGTTGGAGGCGGACATCAGAAGTAGCCCTCCTTCTTGCGGTCTTCCATGGCGGCTTCGGTGAAGCGGTCGTCCGCGCGTGTGGCACCACGCTCGGTGACGCGTGAGGCGGCAACCTCGGCGATCACTTCGTCAATGGTCGAGGCCGTCGAGCGCACGGCACCGGTGCAACTCATGTCGCCTACGGTGCGGAAGCGCACGGTTTCCTCGAACAGGGTTTCGCTCGGCAAACGCTGCAGGAAGTCGGCCGCGGCGTAGAGCATGCCATCGCGCTGGAACACTTGACGACGGTGCGAGAAGTAGATCGACGGCAGCTCGAGTTGCTCGCGCTTCACATACATCCACACATCCAGCTCGGTCCAGTTCGAGATGGGGAAGACGCGGAAGTGCTCGCCTTTGCGCAGGCGTGCGTTGTACAGCGACCACAGTTCCGGACGCTGGTTCTTGGGATCCCACTGACCGAACTCGTCGCGGTGGCTGAAAATGCGCTCTTTGGCGCGCGCGCGTTCCTCGTCACGGCGTCCGCCACCGATGCAGGCATCGAACTGATGCTCTTCGATGGCGTCAAGCAAAGTTGTCGTCTGCAAGCGGTTGCGCGAGGCGCGCGGTCCCTTCTCCTCGACCACGCGTCCGGTGCGGATCGACTCCTCGACGCTGGCGACGACGAGGCGCTCGCCCATCTCCTTGACGCGGCGGTCGCGGTACTCGATCGCTTCGGGAAAGTTGTGGCCCGTGTCCACATGCACGATCGGGAAGGGCAGGCGCGCCGGGCGGAAGGCCTTCTCGGCCAGGCGCAGCAGGACAATGGAGTCCTTGCCGCCGGAGAAGAGCAACGCGGGGCGTTCGCGCTCGGCGGCCATCTCACGCAGGATGTGGATGGCCTCGTGTTCTAGAGCGCTCAGGTGGTCGAGCTGGTAGCTGGGCATGGGCGGCTCTAAGTCTAGCCTCCCCAAGCCTTACGCGTCCGCATCTATCAGCTGCGGGCCGGTCAGATGCGTACAGGCACCTCGAAGTCGGCGCGCCACGGCGTGTGCAGTTTGGCGTCCGCTTGTGCATGGTTGCGGAAGCGGCCGCCCGCCTCGTTCCACTCCAGCGTTTCGTGCGGGACCTGTAGCGCAATGTTGCCCAAGAGCGCCGTTTGCGTCAGGTGCGCTGCATAGGCGAAGTCACCATTCGGTGCGCCGCGATCGAGGCACGCGTTCACATAGATGGACCAGTGATCCATCAGCTTGAACTGCGGCACTTGCTCGACCACACGCGCGTGCTTGTCGGCCGGATAGCACGTTGGTTCGCTGTACGGATCCGCCAGCAGCACGCCTTCGGTGCCGAGGAACAAGCACCCGTTCTTCGTGATGTCCGTGGCACCGAACTCGGCCAGGATGTCCGCCGGCACTTGCTTGCCACCATCGTGCCAGTACAGCTGCAAAGGGCCGCGCGTCGTGTGCGGTGTGGCTGCGAACTCGTACTCAACACGCGACCAGAGAGGATAGGTCTCGTCGTTGGGTGTAGGGCCATCCGAGCGCAAGCGCAGCGGCGCGCCCAGCTCGAGGAACCACAGCGCCGGATCCATCAAGTGACAGGCCATGTCGCCTTGTGCGCCCGTGCCGAAGTCGCGCCAACCACGCCACGCGAAGGGATGGTACTGCCCGGTCTTGTAGGGACGCGTGGGTGACACGCCCAACCAACCGTCCCAATCAAGCGTAGCGGGCACGGGATCAGAACCCTCGGGTCGGCCCACACCTTGCGGCCACCAACCAGCCGGGCGGTCGGACCACACATGGACCTCGTAGACTTGACCCAAGAAGCCTGTTTGGAACGCGGCTCTGGCGCGTTGGTAGGGCAGGTTCGAGCGATTCTGGATGCCCATCTGCGTGACCACGCCCGCAGCCTCGGCGGCGGCGGCGACGGCACGCGCTTCCTTGACGGTACGTGTCAACGGCTTTTGACCGTAGCAATGCAGGCCGCGTGCCAACGCTGCCAGCAAGATGGGCGCGTGCATGTGGTCCGGCGTGGTGACATGCACCGAGTCGATGTCATCACTCTCGCGCAAAAGCTGGCGCCAATCGCGATACAGCCGCGCCTTGGGATGCTTCTTGGCGGCCTCTTGGAGGAATCCTTCGTCCACATCGCACAGCGCCACGATGTCCACGTCGGGATGCTTGGCGATTTGCGCGAGATCGCTGCCGCCCATGCCTCCCACGCCGATGCCGGCATGGCGCAAACGGCCTTGTGTGCGCTTGCGCGGCGGTTGCGGGGCAACCGCCGGACTATGGCAGCCTACCGCGGCCAGTGCGGCCGCAGCTGCGGATGCTTGCAGGAGGGACCGACGAGTGAGAAGGGGGTCACGAGTCCACATGCGAGCAAGCTCCTGTCAAGCGGCCTTGACGGCCCAGCGTTGGGCTACGGCGCGTAGATCCACCGAGGGCGCAGATTCACCGGCGAAGAAGCCGCGTTCGAGCTCCGCGATTTCGCGTTGCAACGTGTTGAGGTCCGAACCACTGAGTCCGCCATGGCGTTCGATGTCACGCAACAGCGCCAGCACCGAGAAAGCCGTGGCTTCTTGCGGCAAGGGGAAACGTGCGGGCGCGGCTTCGTTGCGCTGGGTGCGTCGCGTCCACATCCATGCGGCTCCGCCAGCGCCCAGCGCAAGGATCGCCAACCACATCATCCAAGCACGACCACGCTCGGCCACACCGCGACGCAGCTCGACCGAGGCTTGAGTGGCGACCAGATCCGCATCGTCATAGCGGTAGAGCTGTGCATCGGCGACTTCGATCTTCGGTGTCGCGAAAGCAAAGGTGGTTGCTGCTTCAGCGCCGCCTTCCGATTCGAGCTGGTACACCACACGGCGTTCGCATTCGACGCCGCTGCCGTCTTCAAGGAAGCGCGTGACTTGCGCGCCCGAGTCCTCGCTCTTGACGAGCTTGAGACCAGGATGACCGAAGCTGACGAGCTCGCTCCAATCGCCCGGCAGGCCGGTGCCTACCGCCTTGATCTCCAAAGACAGCTTGCCGTCCTTCCACTGCTTCTCATCCAGAATCTGCGTCAGCGTGTTGGCCTTGAAGGGGCGCGCATCGCCGCGCTCGGGCACGGCATCGATCGGCAGCATGGAGCTTTCGATCGGCAAGACCACGTAGCCGCTGATATCGAGGAAGTCGAGGTCGAGCTTCAATGCGGGCACGCGATCCACTTGCGCGCCGCGCGGCTTCAAAAGGATGTAGGCGTAGGGCGTGATACGCCAACCCAGCTCCTCGTCAGGTGTCGACTGCACCTTGGCGTCGTTGAAGACCAGCGACAGCACTTCAAAGTGCTCGGACAAGGCAGTGCGTGCCGCCTCATCGAACTTGTCGCGATAGTTCTCGGTCGGGCGTCCGTAGTTGAACGCATACATCGAGTTGTTCTGGTTCTGCAGGTACTTGCCAAAGCCACCCGACTCACGCTCGATGTCGCGCGTGTGGCGCAAGTCGACGCGCAAACCAAAGGTTCCGCCATGGCCCACGCGCGAGCTGCCATCGATGCTGGTCTTCAACTGGATCTCGGTGACCAGATCGCTGTAGTAGGCATTCAGCTGCAACAGATCGCGCACGAGCTTGCTCTCGCCGGTGATGGCAAGCCCTTCGCGCACATAGCGCAGCTTGACGGCGGGATTGACCGTGCCGACGCGGCTGGCGAGTGAGTTGGCGAAGTACTCGATGTGACGTTTGGCGCGCGGCTCTCCCAAAGCCTCGATAGCAGCTTTGATCTTGCCGATCTCAGCGGTGGCGAGTTGCTTCTCGTGATTCACCGCGCGCAAGTCGCTCGCGCCGAGAGCTGCATAGAACCACGTGTCGTAGACGGAGCCTGTTTCCTTGGAGGGATCATTCTCCGGCAGCGAAGCGGCGTACAGCGTGGCTGCTTTGGCAAAGGTGTTGAAGGCCGCCATGCGCTGTTCGGCATACTTGGCGCTCTTCTTCAGCGAGGCATTCCACTCGTTCTCATCGTGCATCAAGGCCGCTTGCACCGCCCACAAGCGCCATGCCTCAGGCTGCGCCGTCAAGGCCCGACCTAGTGTCAAGCGCGCTTGCTCGTAGCCGGCCACGACCTCGGCTTCGATGTCCTTCTTGGTGCGCTTGGTCTTGGCTTGTTCCTGTTGCGCCGCATCGCGCCACACTGTGGCGAGGTTCATGCGCATGCTGTCCAGCAGCGTGGCAAAGGTCTCGGGATCCAAGGCGTCAATGGCGCCGAAGATCTGCTCGACCGCTTCGATGCGGTACACCTCGGCGCCGCCGTGGGCCGCTTTGAAGGCCTCGGCCAACAACGGCCCCGATACGGCTAGGCCAGCCGCGCGCAAGCGTGCCACGAGCTCGCCCAGGCTCTTCAAGTTGCGCTCTTGCTTGGAGCGCGTCAGCGGAATGCCGTTGGCGCGTTCGTCAAAGCCAAAGCTGTAGACGAACATCTGGTTCCGATTGCGTTCGGCATTGGGGTTGTTGTTGCGGGCCCACACGCGCAGGAACTCGTCGGCGAGGTCCTTGGCTTGCGCCGGTTGCGTGGGCGCAAGGGTCTCGATGAAGGGGAAGGCATCCAGGTCCTCGCCCACCTTCAAGTACAGCTGTGCCGTGGCCGCTTCCAGTCGCGGGCGCAGTGTGGTGTCCACCAAGGCCATCCAGTCCGCGTTGGGGCGCGCTTCAATCACGCGCGCCGCACGCACACCGGCGACACCCCACTGCTGGTTCATCTGCTCGGGATCCCAGTAGTAGATGTTGCCGTACGAGTCGCGCTGCACTTGCGGGCCGTAGGTCTTGGACTTGTCGTGTTGCAGCGAGGCTTGCGCTTCGCGCAGCCAGTTCGAAGCCAGCAACGACATCTCCTTGCGCCATTCTTGGGCCAACTGCGGGGCATGTGTCAAAAGCGCTTGACCGGCAGTCTGTTGCAGTTCCAGCAACTTGGCGCGCTTGTCGGCGTCGTTGGTGGCGCTTTGCAGCGCCTTGGCGGTGGCCGAGCCAATCGAGGCCAGGATCTCGCGCCCGCGCTCCGGTTGCGAGGTGAAGCTATCCGCCAACCAGCGCTCGCCTAGATCGCTGGTCATCTTGGGCGCAAGCTCTACCGCGCGCTGCAGTGCCTCGTTCTTCTCGACTTCCTCGACATTGCCCGATGCCAGCACGGCCAGCGTGGCTTGCCAGGCTTGCACTTGCCAACGCGCGGCATTGTCCTTGTCCTTGACCATGTTGGCCAAGCACATGCGCGCGATCAGGTTCAGCGCCTCGCGATCGTTGTTGGTGACGGCTTCGTCCACGCTCGGCAGCAGGCCATCCATCTGCCCCGCCTCGCCGGCGGCTACATACAGCTTGGCGAGGGAGCGGGTCGTGAAGGGGAATCCTTCAGCACCTGCGCGCTGCTTCCACTCGGCTGTAAAGGTCTCTGGACGGTGACCTTGCTCGATCGCGAGCTTGAGCAACGCCCCGAGAGTCGTGAGTTGTTCTTTCTTGAGCTCGCCGGGCGTGCAACCAGCGAGGCGCACGATGTCCGCCGGCGCAAACTGGTTCTTCTCGATGTACTGCTGACCTTGCGGCGACACATCGTCAGGACGACGCGGCCCCTGAACCAGCGAGGAGAGGATCTTGTCGTAGGCGACTTGAGCATCGTCCTCGTCCGCAGTCTTCAACTCGGCAATGTAGGCCCGCACCGCGGCCCAATCGCCGATCGTCACGCGGTACTGGAG
>CAIKQM010000450.1 GCA_903829565.1 uncultured Planctomycetota bacterium | reverse complement strand
GTCTCTTGCAGCGGCGTGTACTGAAAGAGCTGGTTGACGATGACCTGCGGGTCCTCGTTCTTCTTCAGCTCGATCACAAGGCGCATGCCATCGCGGTCCGACTCGTCGCGCACATCGGAAATGCCGGTAATCCGGCCATCTTTCACGACTTCGACGATCTTCTCGATGATCGCCGTCTTGCGCACCTGGAACGGAATCTCGGTGACGACGATCTGCTGCTTGGTGCGGATGTCCTCGACGGCCCACTTGCCGCGCAAGCGGATCAGGCCGCGGCCTGTCGCGTATGCTTGACGGATGCCGTTGCGGCCCATGACGATGCCGCCGGTCGGAAAGTCCGGGCCCTTGACCACTTCGCACAGCTCGGCAATCGTCGTTTGCGGCTGGTCAAGCACCATGCGCAACGCGGCGCAAATCTCACGCAGGTTGTGCGGCGGCAACGAAGTCGCCATACCGACCGCGATGCCGTCCGAACCGTTGCACAACAAGTTCGGGAAGCGGCTCGGCAACACGACCGGCTGCATGCGCGTGTCGTCGTAGTTGGGCTCGAGATCGACCGTTTCCTTTTCCAGGTCGGCCATCATCTCGACGGCGATGCCACTCATGCGCGCTTCGGTGTAACGCATGGCGGCCGGCGCATCGCCATCGATGGAACCGAAGTTGCCTTGGCCATCGATCATCGGATAGCGCAGCGAGAAGTCCTGCGCCATGCGGACCAAGGTCGGATAGACAACCGCTTCGCCGTGCGGGTGATAGTTACCCGAGGTGTCGCCGGCGATCTTGGCGCACTTTCTGTACTTGGCGCGCGGCGACAAGTTCAGGTCGTTCATGGCCACCAAGATGCGGCGCTGCGAGGGCTTCAAGCCGTCACGCACATCCGGCAAGGCACGCGAGTGGATGACCGACAGCGCGTAGGTCAGGTAGCTCTCGCGCATCTCGCGCTCGATGAGGCGCGGTTCGATGCTCGAGGGCGGGGTGGTCGGCGTGTTCGGTTCGCTGGGGCTCATGATGAAGGAAGGCCGCACATTGTCCGCGTTTTCGCACTTGGAATCCACCCTGCGAGGCGCGTAGAACTGCAGGAAAATCAGGTACTTATGACACGTCCCGAAGCACGAGCCGAACTCACGCCCCTTGCCCGCGCCCTTGGGCGTGTTCCGACTGGCCTCTACATCGTCTCATGCCAGCTGGACGGCGTGGCCAGCGGGTTCTTGGCGAGCTTTGTTGTGCAATGCGGGTTTGAGCCGCCCACGATCGTGATGGCCGTCGGCAAGGATCGCCCGCACTTGACCGCGCTGCGTGCGCAACGCGTGTTCGGCGTGTCGATCCTCGACGCGCAGAGTCGCAGCTTGATGGCGCCGTTCATGAAGTCGAGCACGCCCTTTGATGGCTTGGCGACAGGCACAGGCCCCGCGGGCACGCTGCACTTGAGCGATGCGTTGGGCTGGTTGGAATGCCGCGTGCGTTCGGAAGCCGATGCCGGAGACCATGTCTTGGTGATTGCCACTGTGGAAGCCGGCGCTTTGTTGCGCGAAGGCGATCCGTCGGTTCACTTGCGCAAGAACGGTCTGTCGTACTGAGTGCGCTCGTACAGCTCTGTGCGCGCTTGGTCTCGATCGCCATGCGTGTAGGCGCGAGCGAGCTGGGTCCATTCGTAGGGCGCGCGCAAAGCCGCCAGCGCCAGCCATTCGCCGGCAGCTTCTTCGTCGCCGCGTTGAGCGGCTCCGCGCGCGCGCAGGGCCAAGCTCTCTGCGTCCACCTCAGCGGGTGCCAACTCGGACGCACGGCGGATCAGAGCGCTCAACTCAGGTTCGTCTTGCACGCTGCGCGCTTGGGCCGCGGACCACGCACCCAAGCGCAGATCGGCCCACGCATGTTGCGTAGGTGCCACACGGACTAGGCGCGTGGCCTGCAAGGCCAACGCCACCACGAACACGGCACTGGCGGCGATGGCCAAGCTGCGTAGCGTGCGCTCCAGCCGTTGACGCACCTGCGGCTCGCGACCGCAACGCTCCAAGAAGGCCACACGATCCCGGACGCTGAAGTGCCGCCAACCTGCGACATCGCGCAAGCGCCCGCCGACTTTTTCCAAGGCACGGATCATGGACTCGCGTTGGCCCACAAGGTCCATGGCGTGCAGGTCTGCTTGCAGCTCTACACGGCGCGATAGCCAAGTAAAACTGACAAACCACAACGCCAAGCCGCCGGCCATGATGCCGCCGGCGAGCCACAGTTGGTCTTCGTAGTGACGAGCCCACAAGTCCAACAACAACACAAAGCCCAAAGCGTAGGCCAAGAAGAACGGCACATGCCGCAAGCGCACATGAGCCAGCTCGTGCGCGACCACCGCTTCCAGCTCGTCGTCATCCATCTGCGCCAACAACGCATCTGACAGCAACACCAACCGCGACTGCTGCGTGAGGCCGACCACCGCGGCATTGGTCAACTGCCAACCGGTGCGCCACTCGCGCACACGCGTGCCGGTCAGGTGGCTGCGTTGCAACAAGGCTTGGATGCGCTGTGTGCGCACGCCGGGTGCCAGCTCGCGCGTGTCCCAAGCCATGGCAACTAGCTGAGGCAAACACCACGCCAGCAAGGCCACATACACCACGAGGAACACGCCTTCGTACAAACCAATCTCTTCGATGCGCACCTGTAGCTCGGGCACCAGTCCCACCAGCAACGCGAGGCCAAAGTACAAAGCCAACGGAGCCAAGGTAGCCACGAAGTTACGCGCTTGGTGCACACGCCAAGCACGTTGCTCGCGCGAACCGATGTACAGCCGCGTGCGCGTTTCGAGAGTCACCAGTTCGTACGCCAACCACGGCAAGGCCAACAACGCGTGCCAAGCCGTGGGCCAGTCGTAGAGCGAGAGCGGATGGCCTGCGACTTCGCCTAGCCACAGGTCCCAACCGCCGAACGCCAACAGCAAGCCGTGCAACACGGGCGCGCTATGGCGCATGGTCGTGTGCAGCGCACCGCCTAGGCGAAAGTAACCGCGTGTATAGGTTGCTTGACAGGCATGGCCCAACAACCAAGGCACGGGCAGGAACGCAAGAGCGAGCCACACATGCGTGGACGACACATCCCAACGTACACC
Organism: uncultured Planctomycetota bacterium; assembly: GCA_903829565.1. GTDB lineage: Bacteria > Planctomycetota > UBA1135 > UBA1135 > SXXH01. Next base: position 719 of record CAIKQM010000450.1, on the reverse strand, counting down.
GGCCTCCACCACGCCGTGCGCGATGAGCACAGCCAAGAGTTGCGGCAAGTACCCCACGGTGAGAGCTTAGATCAACTGCGCGTGAGGGGTAAGCGGCCGCTCTGCAACTCGCACACCGGCCCATGCAGATCAATGCTGCCGTCAAAACGGCGTGACACGGTCAACACGCCGCCCGGCAACGACACGCGCAAGGGCAAGCGTGCGCGTCCGATGGCTTCCGCGGCCACCGCGGCCGCGACTGTGCCGCTGCCACAGGCCTGCGTCTCGCCGCAGCCGCGCTCCCACACGCGCAGGTCCGCCTGATGCGCAGCGCGCAAGGCGAGGAACTCGATGTTCGCGCCTTGAGGGAAGGCCGCATGGCGCTCCAAGCGCGGACCCAACGTGGTGACCGGAGCCGACGCCACGTCCGCGACCTGCAACACAAAGTGCGGGTTGCCTACGTTGACCGCCGCGCCTTGCACCACATCGCCAGCGCTGTGCAGCACTTGCGCGAGGCTCTCGAGCCGCGGATGTCCCATGTTGATGCGTGCAGCCACCACCGAGGTGCCGGCTGCATCCAGCTCGAGCTCGCACGCATGCTGACCGGCGCCGTCGTGAAGGACGCATGTTGTGCTGTGCACGAAACCCGCTTCGTAGGCGTACTTGGCCGCGCAGCGCAGCCCGTTGCCGCAAGTTTCCGGTTCGCTGCCATCCGCATTCCAAATGCGCATGGTGCACGT
>CAIKQM010000449.1 GCA_903829565.1 uncultured Planctomycetota bacterium | reverse complement strand
TGGGTACCCCGCCGCCTGGTGGGGCCATGTCGGGAGTTCGAGGTGCTAACAGGGTAGAAGGCGCGCGCGCATCGCGCGAGGGGGGCTTGGAATCGTATCGAGGGACAATCTAGCGGCTTGGTGTTTGATTTCTTAACTGTCTACTAAATAGATACTTAGGCTTGGTGGGTGTTGCGTCTGGCTGGGTTTGTCACCCCACGCAGAACGGGCTGTCCCGTCGTTGAGGTGGGGCTTATTATCCCTCGATGCTCGTGATTCGCGCTCCGAACTGGGTTGGCGATGTCGTTATGGCAACGCCCGTCTTCCACGCAGCCTTGTTGGGCAAAGGGGCTGATGGGCTGAGGATCATCATCCGGTCTCATCTCGCGCCGCTACTTTCCGGAGGCCCTCTAGAAGCACTTCTGTTTCCTATCCGCACTGACAGGGAAGAGCTGGAGGCTTACCGTCAATTGGCTCCCCAAAGCGTGCTAGTGCTGTCTTCAAGTCTCGGTGCAGCGATGCGTGCGTGGCGGGCTCGGGTGCCAGTCAGGGCTGGGATGGCCTCAAGTGGTCGTCAGGTTTTCTTGACGCATGCCTATCGTCCACGGACAGACTATCTTCGACGCATTGCAGAGCCCACTGCACAAGCCCAGAGGAATGCGGCGAAGTTGCTTGGGATTGAAGTGAGCGCACCGCAGCCGGTCCTGCATGTACGTGGCGAAGACCATGAAGCTGTTCGGTCACAGCTGAGCCCGTTGGCTGGACGACCGTACATGGTGGTGTTCCCTGGCGCGGCCGGGGGGCGCTCAAAGCTCTGGCCTGCGCGCAACTTTGCGGCGGCAACAAAGAGCCTGAGCGAGGCTCACGGTCTGGCTGTAGTCGTGGGAGGCGGACCCGGTGAGGAGCCTCTCATGAATGAGGTCGCTGCGGCGTTGACCGGTGCGTTGAACTTGGCTACGGCTCAAAGGTCGTTGCATACTTTGAAGGCTCTCGTCGCTGGGGCGCGTCTTGTTTTGGTTGGTGATTCGGGGCCTCGTTGGGTCGCCGCTGCGTTCGGGGTGCCTTGCGTGTCCGTGATGGGGCCCAACCTCCCTGAGTTGACGGCCACTTCCTTGGAGCGGGCTCGGATCGTGCGTCGTTCTGACTTACCTTGTGCTCCTTGTATGGAACGCGAGTGCCCGCTGGGCCATCATGCTTGCCTATCAGCTCTGCCTCCTGATGCCGCAGTGGCAGCGGCGAACGAGTTGCTAACCACTCTCGCCCAGAGCTGAGCACTCCCTGGCCCCTGCCGTCCTCTGCCCATGACCAACTGGACTCAAGACATCCCCGCCGACATCCCCGACCAGCCGGAACTCGTCTCCTGCCGCCGTGAGGGGGACCTGGTCTGGCTGACCATCGAGCGCCCGGATGTCATGAATTGCCTGTCCTTCCCAACCTTGCGCCGCTTGCGCAGCTTGTGCGCCGAGTTGCGGGAGGACCTGTCGATCCGCGCCATCCTCCTGACGGGGGCGGGGGAGAAGAGCTTTTGCGCCGGGGCGGACCTTAAGGAGCGCAAGACCATGCCGGCCGAGCGCGTGCCCCTGTTTGTAAAGAACATCCGGCGCACCATGGACGATGTGGAGGCGCTGCCGCAGCCGACGATCGCCGTCATCAACGGCTTTGCGTTTGGGGGCGGGACGGAGCTATTGCTGGCCTGCGACCTGCGCATCGCGGCGGACCATGCCCAGCTGGGCCTGACGGAAACGACTCTCGCCATCATTCCTGGTGCTGGCGGGACGCAGCGTTTGCCGCGCTTGGTGGGGCGTTCGCGCGCCAAAGACCTGATTCTGACGGGCCGCAAGCTGGACGCCGCGGAGGCAGAGCGCATTGGGCTGGTCAATCGCGTGGTGCCGGCCGGGCAACTGGCCGACGCCGCGCGCCAGCTGGCGCTTCAGATCGCGGGCAACGGCCCGGTGGCCGTGCGCGCCGCCAAGGCGGCCATCGATCAAGGTTGTGAGGCGCCCTTGCCGCAGGGCTTGGAGATCGAGGCTCGTTGCTACGAACGGGTGCTGCCCACGCAGGACCGCTTGGAGGCCCTGGCCGCCTTTGCCGAAAAGCGGAAACCTAACTACAAGGGCTCGTAAGGCTGCGTCTTGGGCTGGTCGTGCGTTACCGCACGAGGGCCCAGGTCTAGTAGCCTGAGCGTCTGTGCGCTGGCGCACAGCTCCTCCTCCATGCGTTTCACCGTCAATGAAGAGGGCACCCGCAGTGAGGTGTCGTTCGAACGCGACGCCGTGGTGGCGGGGCGGGCGGTGGAGTGTGACCTGCGCTTGGCGAATGCGCGAGTTTCGCGCCGCCACGCGCGTTTTGAGCGTTTGGAGGACCGCGTCTGGGTGGTCGACCTCCAGGCAGCCAACGGCACATGGGTCAACGGCGAACGCGTGGTGCGCCGCGAGCTGCGCGTAGGTGATGAGGTGCTGTTGGGTGGCGTGCGTGTCAGCTTTCAAGGTTTGGCGCGCCCGCGTTTGGGCGACACGCAAGCCTTGGAGTTGGGCGCCGAGCTGGAGGACGAGGGCTACCGCACCTCGTTGCCCGAGCCGCGCAGCGAGCGCGTGGCGTTGCACAGCTACGCGCGCTTGTGCGCGCAGTTGTTGGCTCCGCACGACACGCCGGCTCTGCTGCGCGCGGTCGTCGACAATGCGGTCGAGCTTGTGCACGCCGAGCGCGGCTTCCTGTTGTTGTCGCCGCAAGCCGGTGAACGCGCGGAGTTCGGCTCCTTTGCCCTCAAGGTGGCGCGCAGTCATGAGCGCTTGGATGTGCCGCTGCCGCACACGCGTTTGTCCAAAGGTGTGACCGAGAAGGTCTATACCAGTGGTCAAGCACTTTTGTCAGTCGACGCCGGCCGCGATGAACGCTTGAGCGGCATGGCCAGCGTCGAGGACTTGCGCTTGCGCTCGATCGTGTGCGCGCCGATTCGCATCGAAGGCCGCGTGGAGGGTGTGCTGTACGTCGATCATCGCCTGCAAGAGCAGGCCTTTGATGAAGCGGATCTCGAGGCCTTGGAGTTGTACGCCAGCCTTGCGGCCCTTGCGATCTTGTCGCGTCGTCGTGTCGACGCGTTGCAAGCCAAGAACGCAGAGTTGGAAGAGTCGCGTCGGCGCATTGCGCGCCTGAATGACGAACTGGGCCGCAAGGTGCGCGATCGCGATAGCGAGTTGGCCGTGGCGCGCAGCGAGCTGGCGCGCGAGCGCAGTCGTCACGATTACACGGGAATTGTAGGCCTTTCCGATGCGATGACGCAGGTGTACAGCACCCTCGATCGCTACATGGACTCGGACTTGCCTGTGTTGGTGTCCGGTGAGTCCGGCACGGGCAAAGAGCTCGTGGCGCGCGCGTTGCACCGCAATGGTCCACGCAAAGAGCGACCTTTCGTGACCGAGAACTGCGCGGCTCTGCCTGATGCCTTGTTGGAGAGCGAGCTCTTTGGTCACGCGAAGGGCGCCTTCACCGGTGCTCACAAGCACAAGCGCGGTCTGCTGGAAGCCGCCGATGGTGGCACGCTGTTCCTCGATGAGATCGGGGATATGAGCCCCGAGATGCAGAAGAAGCTGCTGCGCGTCTTGCAGGAAGGCGAGTTCCGCCCAGTCGGCGCGGATAGCGTGCAAAAGGTCGATGTGCGCTTGATTGCGGCCAGCCATAGGGACTTGGCGGCCATGGTGCGCGAGGGCAGCTTCCGCGAGGACTTGTACTACCGCATTCACGTGCTGCATGTGCGCTTGCCGGCCTTGCGCGAACGGCGTGACGATGTGCCGGTGCTAGCCCAGCACTTGTTGACGCGTGCGGCGCGCGACGCAGGCAAGCCCGCGCCGTACTTGGGTACCGATGTCGTCGCGGCCTTGTGTGCGTACGATTGGCCGGGCAATGTGCGCGAACTCGAGAACGAGATGCGCCGTTTGGTGGTGCTGGCCGGTGACGAAGTGCGTCCAGAACACTTGTCAGCCACGGTGCTGGAGCGTCGCAGCGTGCGCCTAGCCAGCGACCGTGTGCAGGACGCTCAGGGGCTGATGGTTGATGGAGGCAACGACATGAAGAGTGCGGTTGCCGACCTGGAGCGTCGTTCTATCGAGGCTGCGCTGTTGGCAGTCGGAGGCAACAAGAGTCGCGCTGCTGCCGAGCTGGGCATCAGCCGCTTTGCCCTGCAACGCAAGTTGGAGAAGTATGGTCTGGCCGCACGCGAGACGGACGAAGGGAACAGCTAGTATGCGTGGCATGCACCTCGCGCTATGGATTTTGGGCCTAGTGAGCGGAGTCGCCAGTCACGCGGCATCAGCTCCGTGCGCGGCGGTGCTGCAAGAGAAGGGCGGCTCCATCAAGGAACGCGAGAAGGCCGCCAAGACGGCCGACGAAGTCTGGGAACTCGCGCTGGAGTGCGAGAAGCGCAAGCTCAAGGCGGACTTGAAGCGCCTTGTGGCGCGCACCTTGGAGCTGGACCCGCAACACGCGGCCGCGAATGCGCACATCGGCAATGTGCAGCACAAAGGCCGCTGGATGACGCCTGCGGAACGCGACGCAGCGGTGGAAGCCGAGCTAGCGGCAGAGATGGCCAAGAAGGGTCTCGTGCGTTGGCAAGACAAGTGGGTGACTCCTGAGGAGAAGTCCCACTACGAGAAGGGCGAAGTGCTCTACCAAGGTGTGTGGATGCTCTTCGCCGAGGCGCAACGCAAGCAAGGTTTGGAAGAGCACGCGGGCCAATGGCTGCCGCGCGCCGAAGCCTTGGCGCGCAACAACGGCGCCGAGGTGCAGCAACTCGTTGGTGTGCCGCTCACGCCACTCTTGAACGAACAGCTGGCGCTCTACGCGCAACCCGCGGCGGGCGAGCTCGTGCCGATTGCCGCCGGACTGTTGCGCGGCCGCGCGTGGTTCGACACGACCTTTGCAGCACCGCCAGGTCTCGACTTGCTTGGTGGACGTTTGGCCGAGTTCTACGTGTTCGTGGATGACGAGCCCTACACCAAGAGCGTGCCTTTGTTCGCAGCGCGCACCAAGACGGTGGGTGCCGGTTGGGATGCAGCTGTGGCCAAGAGCTATGGCTTCTTTTGGAGCGATCCTTATCCGACAAGCTCCGTGCGCCTGTGGAAGCGCGGCATTCCGGACTTGGCCGGGCACTGCTACCACCATTGGGGGCACTTGCTGGCGAACCGTTTGGGCTATGACGGACGTTTGCTGCCGCCGTGGTACGACGAAGGCTTGGCCTGTTTGTTGGAGTTCCGCTCGCACGGTCGCAATGCCGTGTTTTGCCGCGGAAACAAGCTCGAAGAGCCCACAGGGCCCACGACCGGTGGACCGCTCCCCAAGCGCGACACCGGCACCAAAGTAGGTCCGTCCAAAGAGCCACGCGCCAAGGTTGCGCCGTTGGATCCCAAGGCCATGCGCGATGGCCGTTGGAAAGAAGCCCTCGCTGCAGGCATCGATGAGCTGCCGAGCTTTGACACCATCGCGAGCTTGCAGTTCACCGAGCTCGATGGCGCCGCGATCGCCGCGTCGATGGGCATCGTGGAATGGCTCGAAAGCCGCGGCGAAGGCGCCCTGCGACGCTTTCATGATGTGTTGCGCAAGAACGCTCCTGCGGTGCCGGAGCGCGTGCACAGCTCGGGTGGTGCGCGGCGTGCGATGTACGAAGCGGCCTTCCGTGCTGCGGTGCAACTTTCGTTGGATGAAGCCGACAAGGCCTGGCGCGAGTGGTTGAAGCAGAAGTAACTGACGGCGGCGAGCCGCAACCGGTGCGCGAGGCCGCGCAGGCGTTGCCGCGCGTGCCGGGGTATCGCTTGGAAGGCTTGTTGGGGCGTGGCTCCACGGGTGTGGTCTATCGCGCACGCCAAGTTTCGGTGGACCGCGTGGTGGCGCTGAAGATCTTGCACAAAGAGCTCGTGGGCGCACGCAAAGCCGAGTTGCGTTTGCAACGCGAAGCGCGTGCAACCGCCAAGCTGGCCCATCCCAACATCGTCACCGCCATCGACATGGGCGAAGTGGATGGTGTCTGGTGGTACGCGATGGAGTTGGTCGACGGCCAACCGCTACACAAGATCCTGGCCGAGAGCCGTTTGACCGAGCGCGAAGCCCTGCGCCTGTTCATCCCGATCGTGGAAGCGCTGCAGCACCTGTCGGAGCGCGGCATCGTGCACCGCGACATCAAGCCCTCGAACATCCTGGTCGACACGGGCGGACGAGCGCGCTTGGTGGACCTTGGCCTGGCGCATGCCGAAGACGACCCGCAGATCACCAACCACGGTGGCACGCTCGGCACACCGCACTACATCTCGCCCGAACAAGCGCGCGATCCGGGCTCAGCGGATGCGCAAAGCGACCTGTGGTCTCTGGGGGCAACGCTGTACCACGCGGTGTGCGGGCAGCCTCCGTTCCAAGGGGCGAGCGTGGCCGAGATCTTGTCCGCAGTTCTGCATGACAAGGTGCGCGACCCGATCGAGCTGGAACCGACTTTGTCCAGCGGACTTGTCTTGGTCCTGCGCAAGTGTTTGACGCGCGATCGCGAACGGCGCTACCAGGGCCCCGCTGCGCTGCTTGCGGATCTCGAGCGTGTGCGCGAACGACGCGCCCCGCGCGTGACGCGTGCGGGACTTGACCCCGTCAAGCGCGATCCGCGGCGCTTGCTCGCCACGGCGGCGTGGACCACCGGTCTGGCCGGAGCCGTGGCCCTGTTGGCGATTGGAGTCACGCGTGGAGGCTTGATCGGTCCCGCCACTTTGGAACCACCGCCGGAGCCGTGGCAACTGCTTGTGGCACAAGCGGAGAGCTCGCAAGGTGCGGACTTGGCGCAACTCATGGAGCTCTTGGCGCGCAGTGAGCCGCTCGTGCGCGCCGCAACGCTGGAGGGCGATGACTTGCGCCGTGTCGAGCGCGCGCACCGCTTGTTGTCCGATCGGCTGGACAGCGAGTTGTGGAAGATCGTGCGCGAGTTTGACCTCGAGCTGGAGTCCACTCTCCAGTCACGCCGGTATGACGAGGCGCAGGCTCTGCTTGTGGGTGTGTGGCCGCAGCGCTTGCGCGAGCGTTTGGGTGGCCAGCGTTTGCTGCCGTCCGACGAAGAGCAGGCGTTGACCGAGCGTGCTGCGCGTTGGGCCGCACGCATCACCGAAGCACGTACCGCCGCCGTGGATGCGTGGCGTGCGGCCTTGCGCACGCACTGGATGCAGGTGCTGTCACCGCGCATCGAACACGAGCGTGCTGGTGGTGCTTGGCGCACTGCACGCGCCGTGTTGGTCCAGTACGAGGGTGGTTGGGCTGCCGAGGTGCCTGCTGCACGCACCGGGCTCTCCGAGCGCGAGGTCAGCGAGGTCCAAGCCACGCTCGTGGCCGACGAGCTCACTCCGCGTTTGGTGGCCTTGGACGCAGACTGGGCGCGCACCGATCAAGTCTTGGCGGCCGAAGTGGCCAACATGGGTGCGCAGTTGGAGCAAGAGCTGCAGGTCGGTGATGCGCTGGATGGACCCGCCCGTTTGCAAGCATGGTGGGAGGCACGCGTGGCTGCCGTGCCGATCTTGCCGCAAGAAGAGTTGACGGTGCAAACCGCTAGTCGTGCGCTGCGCACGTGGACCACGCGTCTGGATGTGCTGGAGCGCTCTTTGCCTGCCCAAAGTGCCGTCCGCGAATGGACGCGTGTGCAACGCGCGTGTGTGGAACTGACCACAGCAGGCCGGCGGAACTACCTCGCTGCGGTGCATCTGCTGCGGGACAGCATGCGACCTGAATGGCCGGCTTCCATTCGCGAGCATCTCGATCTCCTGGTGCGCGAGTACCTGCTGCTGCATGAAGTTCTCGTGCGTGCTGCAGCGAATCTGTGGGCGCATGGCGATCGCGAAGTAGAGGTCACCACAGGCACTCTCAAGCTGCGTGGTCTGGTCAAAGTGGATGCGCAGTGGATCGTTCCCGATCTGGCCGGCCAAGGTGAGTACGTCTCGGCTGCGGTCGAGTCGCTCGCACTGCCCTTTGGTTTGGTGGTCTCGCCCGGAGCAGCCCCGTACCAGTTGGCCTTGCGTGCACGCAGCGGTGAGCGCTTGCCCGGTGATCCTCCGCTTGTCGATGCCGAGAGCTTGGCTGCCTTGGCGCGCCTCGATCGTGCGCAGCCTCGTGATGCGTTGCTCTTGGTGGCGCTGCACTTGCAAGAAGGGGATCTCGCTGGCTTGCGCCTTGATCTCTCCTCACCTGCCTTGGAGCGCGACGATCCGCTGGTGTGGAAGGCTCAGTTGCGTTTGGAAGAAGGACTCGACGGGAGTCGCGCGGCGGCCTTGGAACGCTTGCGCAGCTTGCGGCGCGAGGTGCGTGGCTTGGAGGCGCGCTCCTCGGTTGATCCTCAGCGCTTTGTGTGGCGTGTCGACGACTTGTTGAGCGAGTGCGATGCGTTGCTCAAGGAAGACGAGAAGCGCGAGCTGCGTGACATGCGCGCTTTGGTCATGGCTCCGGCGCCACAACAGAAGCCTGCCGATGTCAGCGCGTTTGGCGCAGACAATGTGCGCTTGGCCGCCGACGGGCGCGCTGTGCTGGAGTGGCAACTGAACGAGCGCGTGGGTGGTCGATTGGATGCAGGTGGATGGCGCACTGCGCGTGATGGCTGGAGCGTGGTGCGCGCCTTGCGTGACGATGAAGTGGCGACCTTCGGCAGCCCGACCTTGCCTTTGGTGGCGCCACTCGATCCGCGGGCTGCTTTGTCCGTGCAGGCGACGTGTGTGTTGGATGCAGCGGAACCGCCGGACTTGCTGCTGTTGTCGGTGTGTGGTGTGCACGCACTGGTGGTGGTCGACAAGGGCATCAAGTCGGCGCGCGTCCTGTTGGATGCCGCAGAGGACAAAGACCTGTTGGCTTTGGTGCGGAGGGCGCGGGCCGGTGAAGGGCGCTTGACACAGTTGTCCGGTGACACGCTGCAGTTGGGCCTGGTCTTCACGCGCAAAGGTGATGTCGTGCGCTTGGAGATGGATGGACGCGCCTTGGTGGATCGTCAACTGCGTGCTTCTGCTGCGAACGGCGACCAGCGTGTGCAACTGCGCTCAACGCGTCCTGTGCGTTGGCGTACCTTGACCGTCGACGCCGCCACGTGGACTGGCGCCAGCTCTGCGCCTGCGCCGCGTTAGTCTCGTGTGGGGCTAGTGTCGTGCGTATTTGACAAGCACAGCCCGCGCGGCGCTTAACGCTTCGGGTTGCAATAGATCCTCAACAGCTTGCAGGGCCGCTGCGGGTTCCTGTGCTGCGGCTCCGCAACGCAGGGCGCCACGCACATGCGAAGCCAGTTGCCGTGGTTGGTAGAGAGCCGCCAGCGCGACAACGGCCAGCAACTCGCGTTGGCGTGCGGTCAACCCCGCGCGCGTCAGGATGCGTGCGTAGCAGTCTTCGTGCACCACACGCGCGAAATCAGGATGAAAGCGCGCGATCAGTGCCCGCACCTCAGGGCTCTTGGCGTCGTAGATCGTGTCGAACAAAGCAGCGCCACGCTCCGTCGGGATGGCGCGCCCTTCGACTTCCTCGGCGTCCCATTCGCCCAAACCGCCCGCCTCTAGCAAGACCGTTTGGCATTCGACCGCGCGTGGTGCACCCGCATAGACATGCGTCATCAGCACCGTTTCGCGCCAGGCACGATCGGGTTCGCCTGCCGGTGCGCTGTGGCGCAGGGCCGCGAGTTCTTCCCAGCGGCCTTGCACGCAACAAGCGAAGAGCCGCAACAAGCGCACTTCCTTGGCGGTAAGCATCGCACTCGACCTACAGCAACTGGCCTAGGCTTTGGTGCAAGCGCACAGGATCGCGCTGTTGGAGTGCAGCATCGATGCGCGCCATGCCCTTGGGCAACACGAGCACAATGGTCGAGCCCATCTCAAAGCGCGCCAGCTCCTCGCCGCGTTGCACCATGCGCCCCACCTGCGCGGGAGTGCCATAGCTATCCGGCACAGCGACGACCTTCATGCGCCCCACATTCAACGCACCAACCAGCACCATCCATGCGCGTCGTCCCTCGCGCGTGAACTCCAGCACGCAGCGTTCGTTCACATCCAAGACAGCCTTGCGCTCCAGCACCTGCGGTGCGACCGACCAACGCTCGCTATCCAACCACAGCGCACGCTCCAAGCGCGCCTCGAACGGCGCATGGATGCGATGGTAGTCGCGCGGCGACAAGTAGACGGTGAGGCAGTCCGCGCCCTCTAGGTCCGCGCCGGCGCACAGCGGCCCAAGCAGGTCCTCGACACGGTAGTCGCGGCCCTTCGCCTGCACCGTGCGTCCTTGGATCACGGGGTGCACGGCTTGCACGCGGCCATCGACCGGACACAGGAGCGCGCGCGCATCGCTAGGCAGGGGACGCACACCGCTCTTGAGCTTGCGCACAAAGAACGCGCCGAGTGAGGGGTACTCGCGCAACGGCAGTTCCGCTTCGGATAGGTCAGCGCCCGCATACGCGGCAAAAGCCTTGTACACGGGCGCGCGAGCGAAGCTCGGGAGACGCAGATCAGCAAGCGCTCCCACGAGGTGTGAGAGCCCACGGCGCAGGAACTTCATGCAGCGCTGTAGATACCATACAGCGCGTGCCTCAAGCTCTAGAACCCGCCGCCGGCCGGCTGTGTGTTCTGGCCGTTGTTGCCACCGCCATTACCGCCACCGCGGTTGCCACGGCCGCCCTGTTGGCCACCGGCGGCGCCTGCAGCGTTGCCGCCACCGCCGTTGTTGCCACCACGACCACCACGGCCCATGCCCTCGAAGCCTTGCTCCGAAAGCTGAGCGCCAAGATCCGTGCCGAACAGGCGCACTAGCTCGGCGTCGCGCCATTCACGCGCGGTACGCATCTGCTCGCGCATGGCCTCGGGGTCGCCGCCACCTTGCCAGCCGTTGCGCAGCTCATCGAACTTGGTGCGCTCTTGCACATAGAAGTCGGCGAGCACCGCCGCCTGACCGGGGCTCATGTTCAAGCGCTGCGCCGTACGATCGGCGCGCTGCTTGGCTTGCTGGAGTTCGCGTTCCTTGCGCTCGGCTTCGCGCTTGGCTTCTTGGGCCGCGCGATCTTCTTCGATCACACGCAGAATCGTGTCACGCGAGGGTGCAGCATTGGCCACCGCGGCTTCGACCTTGGCCGCGACCGATTCCGGGGCCTCGAGGCGGGCGGGGAGCGCACCCAACTGGTCCATCTTGCTGCTCAAGCTGCCGAGGCGCATGTCCAGCTCATCGAGACGCGCTTGCAGCTCCTTGTTCGGGGCGCTCGGCGCGACAGCCACCTGGTTGGCGGGCGCCACGGCTGTGTTGTTCGTGGTGGCCGCAACCTGCGGGGCGGGGCTACCGATCAACGCTCCTACATAGCCGCCTACGAGGGAAAGAAGGAGAACGCCGAGGATGTGCAAGGGCTTCATGGCTGCTGTCGCTTGGGTAGATGCGGTCTGCTGCTGAGGAGTCGGCCACTACTATGGCCTACCGCCGCGCAGAACGCGAACGGACTGTGATCCCATGCTCAAACCGGACGGGGCTAGGTGGGTTCCGGTCGCTTTGCACGGGAATGGGTCCGGATTGGGGCCAAAGACCCCAAGCAAGGCTTGCCTTACGCCTTCCAAAGGCCGATGTAGAAGGGCCTTACCATGCACGCTCTGCCCGAAGAACTGACCCTGTTGCGGGATCTGGCCCGCGGTTTTGCCAACGATGTCGTCCGGCCCTTGGCGCCGCAGATCGAACGCGAGCACCGGGTGCCGCGCGAGCTGTTGGCCCAGATGGCCGAGGCGGGTTTGACCGCGGTCGCCGTCCCGACCGAGTACGGAGGTGCGGGGCTCGGCGAAACGGGCTTGTGCGTGGTGATGGAGGAACTGACGCAGGCTTGCTTTGCCTCCGCGGTCACCTTTGGCGCGCATGCCTCCATCGGCACGATGAGCGTGCTCGTCGGCGGCAGCCCCGAGCAAAAGCAGCACTGGCTGCCCAAGATGGCGAACGGCGAGGTGCTGGGTTGCTATGCCCTGTCGGAGGCCAACGCTGGTTCCGATCCGGCGGCGATGACGACCAAGGCTGTGCGGGTTGACGGCGGTTGGCGCATCGATGGCGAGAAGGTGTGGATCACGAGCGGCGACATGGCGGATCTGGTGACCGTGTTTGCTGTGACCGACCCGAGTGCGGGGGCGCGTGGTGTGACGGCCTTCTTGGTGCCAAAGGGCACGCCCGGGCTGTCCGTAGGCAAGCGCGAAGAGAAGATGGGCCAACGCGGCAGCTCGACTGTGGTGTTGGCTTTTGACAACTGTGTGGTGCCCGATGCCTTGCGCTTGGGCGCGGTGGGCGAGGGCTTCAAGATCGCGATGGCGACGCTGGATCGCGGCCGTTTGGCGCTGGGTGCCAACTGCTTGGGCTGCGCGAAGGAAGCGCAACGCCTGTCGGTGGACTGGGCCAAGACGCGGGTCGCCTTTGGCAAGCCGATTGCCGAGCACCAGATGATTGCCGCGATGCTCGCCGACAGCGCGACGGACATCTACGCGATGGAAGCCATGGTCTACCGCACGGCTTCGATGTGCGATGCGCATGTGCCGTACTCGCGCGAATCAGCCATGACCAAGCTGTTCTGCAGCGAGGCTCTCGACCGCGTCGTCGATCGAGCGGTGCAGATCCATGGCGGCATGGGCTACTCGGCCGAGTACAAGATCGAGCAGCTGTACCGTGATGCGCGCGTGACGCGCATCTATGAAGGCACCAGTGAGATCCAGCGCCTAGTCATCGCGCGGGATGTGCTGAAGAAAGGTCTGTAACCCTGCAATCTCTTTGGCTTGGGCTCTATATCTTGCAGGGGAGCGTTACTTCGTAGGCGAGACGAGAGTTGAGGCGGTCGTTTAGCTTCTCAATTCATGTAAGGTGCACGATGTGGTCGATGCCAGTAGCCCCTGTTCGGCTAGATCGATATGTCCTATAAATTGAGGATGCAGGCCGGGAAGGGGCCGGCGATAAAGGCA
>CAIKQM010000448.1 GCA_903829565.1 uncultured Planctomycetota bacterium | reverse complement strand
CGCACGAGGTACTCGCTGAGTCCCCATGTGCCCACGGCCAGCACCAACGCCAGCGCCCACACCGCGCGCGCCAGCACGGATCGAATCGAGCGGTTATCCAATAGGAGTGGTCCGATAGTCAGTCAGCTGCTTCGGGTGTTTCGCGGAACTTATAGCCTAAACCGCGGATCGTCAGGATGTGCTTGCCGTAGTCGCCCAGCTTCTTGCGCAAGGTCGCCACATGCACATCGACATTGCGGTCGATCACATACGCATCCTGCCCCAGCACCGCATTGAGCAGCTCGTTGCGCGTGTAGGCGCGGCCGCGATTCTGGACGAGGTGACGTAGCAGCTTGAACTCCGTGACTGTCAGCTTGATCGACTCACCGGCGATGGCCACCTCATGCTTGACCGAGTCGACCACCAACTCACCAAAGCGCGTGACCTTCTGGGTCTCGCTCGGCGCGCGCGGTTCGCTCGAACGCAAACGCGTGCCGATGCGCGCAATCAGCTCCTTCACGCCGAAGGGCTTGCGAATGTAGTCGTCCGCACCTTGGGCGAGGCCGATGACGGCATCGGACTCTTCGCCTTTGGCAGTCAACATGACGATCGGGATGTGGGCGGTGCGCGAGTCACCCTTCAAGCGCCGGCAGACCTCAAGCCCGTCAATGCCGGGCAACATCAGGTCGAGCACCACCAAGTCCGGGAGCCGCCGCCGCGCCTCAGCCAAGCCCGCTTCGCCGTCGTGGGCGACCACAACCTCGTAGTGTTCGCGCTGCAAATGGTGGCGCACGAGTTCCACTAGGTCCGGTTCGTCATCGACGACCAAGATGCGTGACTTCTTCATGGGCAGGGACGCTAGAGGGTGCACATCAGAGCTAGGCCAAGTCCTGATCAGGGCTTTGTAAAGACACAAGCTATTACTTGGCAACACTTTACTGCGCTTTCATTGCGCCGCGCCAGCGCGGTTGATGCCACGCCCACTGCTCCGGCCATTGGCGAATCCAACCTTCGTAGACAGCGTTGAGCGCGCGCAATACGCGCTCGCTTTCCTGCGCGGGAGCCTCGGACTGCGTCCACGTGATGGACTCGGTCGCCTCCACGCGCCACCTCGCGCCCGTTTGTCCGTCAGGCCGCGCGCGCACACACACGAGCGGAACAATGGGCACCCCCGAGAGGCGCGCCAGACCAGCCGGCGCGACGGCGCACAGAGCAGGCACCCCCAAGAAGGGCAGCGTAAGCTGCTCGCTGCGCGGTGTTTCCAAATCGGTCAACAACCCTACGACCTGCCCCTGCGCCAAGGCGCGCAACAGCTGCCGAGGCGGAGCATCGTGAGCGTGCGTAGGGATCCCGTTGCGCGTGCGCAGGCCCGTCAGCCACGCGCTGGTAGGGTCCTCCCGCCGGTCCAGCACCACCACGCCGCCGCGCACCCCGCGTCGCGCCAGGTACGCGGCGAGCAGTTCCCAATCACCGAGGTGAGCGGTAGCGATGATCGCAGGCTGTCCAGCAACCAAGCGCGCCACCACAGCCTCGGCGGCGGGGCTGCAGCGCACCTCATCCAAGATCCAAGCAGCACGCGGATCGTTGGGGTGGCGCGTGCGCGACAAGCGCACCCAGTTCGTGAACTGCTCGATCGCGTGAGCCAGCACTTGGCCTTCGAGCGCGTGTGCGTCCGCCACACCGGCGGCGCTCTGCGCCAGCACGAGATTCGCGCGCAGCACGCGTCGCGCGCGCAGGTCGAGCCTACGCACCAAAGGTAGGGCCGCGCGCAGCGTGCCACGCACCAGCCACAAGGGCACCCACCGGCTGCCAAGCAGCTGCAGCATGTACGCGCGCAAGCGCCTGCGCGAGCGCTTCCACGCGTGGTTCCTTTGGGCCTGCCGTTGCGATGCCTCCACGCGGCGTAGTCTACTGAGCCCAGCGCCCGACGCGCGCTCCAACGACTCGTGCGGCTCCACCTCTACCTCCTGCGGCTGTTGCTCGTGGCCTTTGCCTTCACCTTTGGAGGCATGGTGGTGCTGTCGCTGCCGGGCGTGGCGGTTGCGGCGGTGCACAAGCTGCGCGGCTTCCCGCTGTTGGCCGTGTTGGAGTGGGTGCCGCTGGTGCTCGCCGGCCTCGTTCCGTACATGCTGCCACTCGCGTTCTTGTTCTCTGTCGTTGCGGTGTATGGCCGCCTCGCCGCAGACAACGAGTGGACCTCGATCCGGATGTCGGGACGGCATCCGTTGCAAGTGGTGCTGACAGGATTGGGTGTGGCGTTGGTGTTGCAAGCCACCACCTTGGTCTTCGTCTCCGATCTGTTGCCGTGGATTCGTCGCGAGCAGTCGACCTTCTTGGCACGCGCGGCGTCGCAGACCATTCGTGAGTTGTCACCAGGACGCACAGAGCTGGAGCTG
>CAIKQM010000447.1 GCA_903829565.1 uncultured Planctomycetota bacterium | reverse complement strand
GTTGCTCCAAGAAGCTCGTGGCTTCATGAGCCAACTCGACGATCAACGTGGGTTGCTCGCCGGGCTCTACATGCAGGTTTTTCACGGCAGTCATAGCCGCTTTCCAGTCATCGCCGAAGCCGATCTCACGCGAGGCGGCGAGCATCTGCGCATCGCACCAAGCGAACTCGCGCTGCGCGATGGCGACCAACTCTTCGGGTGTGTAGGCGATGCGCTCGTGGGCCAGATGCGCCAGCAAGGCCTCGCGACCGATGGGGTCACCCACTACGGGCTCGTCTTGCCCTGGAGCATGACCAACGACACTTTCGCGCAAGTAACGCGCGTGATCCCCCATCGCGCTGAGGGCCGTTTGTGTGGGCCGCGAGCACCACCACGACACCTCAGGATGATAACCCTCATAGAAGGCCATCCACTCACGCAAGTCCTGCTGCAAGCGCTCCAGCTCGCGCACCATGCGCAAGGCCAAGTGCTTCGGCGGCTGCGGCTGTCCAGTTTGCTTGACAGCAGCCAAGGCAGCACGCGCCTGCTCGGCTAGTTGTGTCAAACGCTCGGCACACAGACGTGCATCAGGCTCCGCCCGTTGCCGGCGGGCATCATGCAGGTGGCGCACCACCGGCGCGTACGGGATCCACGGCTGCATCTCCGCCACGCGGGCCTGCAACCGCGCCAGCTCTAACTGGTCGTGGCGCACCTTGTCGGACAGCAACTGGTGATCGATGCGCGCTTCATTGGACAGTTCCGCGTAATCAACCGCGCGCAGCGCCGCCTCGGCCTGCAAGTAGAACTCGGCCATGCGCGCCAACCGATCAGGACTCGTCACACAGTCAAAACGACGCGACAGCGCCGCCCGGTCGATACCGTAGCCTTCGACCATCGCGCGCAAATCTGGGCCGGCTTGGGCAGCCGCAACCGAAGCCAACATCACCAACCCAGCGCTCAGGTGCACGAATCTCATGCCCCGCATGGTAGCGAGCAAGATGCACCTTGGTGGTTTCCCCTCCGCGACCTAAACTAGTCGCCCCCTATGGTCACCAAGGAACAAGTGCTTGACGCCCTGCGCTCTGTGCAGGACCCCGATCTCCACCAAGACATCGTCACGCTGGGCTTCATCACCCAGAACGCTGTGTGCGATGGCGCGGTCAAGGTGACCATCAACCTGACCACGCCGGCGTGCCCGGTGAAGGACAAGCTCAAGCAGCAGGCCGAAGACGCCATCAAGCGTCTGCCTGGTGTGGTGTCTGTCAGCGTCGACATGACGGCGGTGTCCAAGCCGTCGGGCCCGCCGCGCAAGTTGGCCGAAGGTGTGCGCCACATCATCGCGGTGTCGTCCGGCAAGGGCGGCGTCGGCAAGAGCACCGTGGCTGTCAATCTTGCTTGCGCCCTCGGGCGTTTGGGCGCCAAGGTGGGCTTGCTGGACTGCGACGTGTATGGCCCCGATGTGCCGATGATGATGGGCATCAAGAGCGAGCCGGAGACGGAAGCGGGCAAGCTCCTGCCGTTGGAGAACCACGGCATCAAGACGATGTCGATCGGCTATCTCTTGGAAGAAGAGAAGCCTGTGGTCTGGCGCGGACCGATGATCCACAAGCTGATCGAACAGTTCTTGGGCGATGTGCAGTGGGGTCAGCTCGACTACCTCATCGTCGACATGCCGCCGGGCACGGGCGATGCGCAGCTGTCGCTGGCGCAGATCGTGCCGTTGTCGGGCGCGGTGCTGGTCACGACGCCCCAAGCGGTGTCGACCTTTGACGTCGGCAAGGCGATCACGATGTTCAAGCAAGTGAATGTCGAGATCCTCGGCATCGTCGAGAACATGAGCGGCATGGCCGTGCGGGGCACCGTCGAAGGCGCCAAGGGCGGCGTGCCGGTGAGCTTTGAGGTTGCGGGCAAGCAGCTGCGCGCCACGACGGATGATCAGGGCCGCTTCGAAGTCGTGGTCGAGGTGTTCGGCAGCGGTGGCGCCGATCGCTTGGCCGTGCGCCACGGCTTCCCCGTGGTGGGCCGTTTGCCTTTGGAGCCTGCCGTGCGCGCCGGCGGCGATGCCGGAGCTCCGGTGGTCATCGCCGACCCCGATTCCGTGGTGGCCAAGCGCTTCCTCGAACTGGCCGGCAAGGTGGCCCAGCGCGTGGCCATCAAGTCGTTCGCGTCGCTACCTGTGTTGCAGTAATCTCACGGGCGCATGACGACGCTCGGCATCATTGGTGGTGGTCAGCTCGCGCAGATGTGTGCGCTGGCCGCGGTGCCGCTCGGTGTGCGCATCAAGATCCTGGAGCGCGCCACCGAGTTCCCCGCTCGCCACTTGGCGAGCGCTGTGCTGCACGGTGATTGGGACGAAGGCGCGCAGGTGTGGGCGCTGGCCCAGCAGTGCGATTTTGTCACGCTGGAGAACGAGTTCGTCGATGCGGCGGCCTTGCGCTATGCCGAAGAGCGCGGGGCCATTGTGCGCCCGGGCTCGGCCACCATGGCGACGGTGCAGGACAAGTACCTGCAAAAGACGGCCTTTGCGCAAGCAGGCCTGCCGGTGCCGGCCTTCGCCGCGGTCGCGAGTCCTGCCGAAGTGGTCGCGTTTGCCAACCAGCATGGCTGGCCGGTGGTGCTGAAGAAGCGTCGCAACGGCTATGACGGCAAGGGCAACGCCACCGTGCGCTCGTCAAGTGAACTTGACGCGGCATGGGCCAAGCTCGGCGCCAGTGGCTTGTATGTAGAGGCGTTCTGCCCGTTCGAGCGCGAACTGGCCATCGTGGCCGTGCGCGGCGCCGATGGTGCGCGCGTCGCCTACCCCTTGGTCGAAACGATCAATGCCGACCACATCTGCCGCACGGTGATTGCACCGGCGCGCACCAGCCCCGACATCGCGCAACGCGCCACGCAGATGGCCTTGACGGCCATTGACTCGGTAGGCGGCGTGGGCGCGTTCGGCATGGAGCTGTTCCTCAAGGCCGATGGCAGCGTGTTGATCAACGAGATCGCGCCGCGCGTGCACAACACCGGCCACTACACCATCGAAGGCTGCGAGTGCTCGCAGTTCGAGAACCATGTGCGCGCGGTGCTAGGCCTGCCGTTGGGTTCGACGGCGCTGCGCGCGCCGCATGCGGTGATGGTCAACTTGCTGGGAGCAGGGTCTGGTTCCGGTGCTCCGCAGGGCCTGACGCAAGCGCTGCAAGAGCGCGGCGTAGGCCTGCATTTGTACGGCAAAACCAGCGTTTCCAAGGGTCGCAAGATGGGTCATGTGACCGCTGTCGGCGACGACCTCAAGGAAGTACTCGCGCGCGCCGAGCGAGCCGCGGCCGCCATTCAATTCGGAACCACATGAGCAAGACCAGCAAGACCAAGAAGCCCGCCGCGCCGCGCGTAGGCGTCATCATGGGCAGCGATTCGGACTTTGGCACGATGAAGCTCGCCGCCGATGCGCTGGCGGAGTTCGGCATCCCGCACGAGGTGCGCGTGGTGAGTGCGCACCGCACTCCGGATGACATGGCCGAGTACGGCCGCAGTGCCGCGACGCGTGGCCTGCAGATCATCATCGCCGGTGCAGGCGGTGCAGCGCACTTGCCGGGCATGGTGGCCAGCCACACGGCCCTGCCGGTGATCGGCGTGCCGATCGAAACGCACGCGTTGAAGGGCATGGATTCGCTGCTCTCGATCGTGCAGATGCCCGCTGGTGTGCCGACCGCGACCGTGGGCATCGGCAATGGGCGCAATGCGGGCTTGCTTGCGGTGCGCATGCTCGCGGCGCACGACGCCAAGCTGCGCGCGCGTTACGAAGCATGGATGCGCGCGCAAGCCGAAGTCTCGCGCAAGAAGAACGAGAAGCTGGT
>CAIKQM010000446.1 GCA_903829565.1 uncultured Planctomycetota bacterium | reverse complement strand
GAACGGACCACAGGAGCCACGCAGCGCGTGGACATGACTTCTGCGAGTACGCCGTGCGCACCTTCGAGCGGGACGAGTTTCGGCATGACGGGGCGTGTGTCGGTGTCCCGCGATGGCCGACTGGTCGCGCTGTCGTCTGATTGCTCGAACAGCGCACCTGGTGACACCAACAACCAGCGCGACATCTACTTGCACGATCGCAGCACACGCGCCACGCACTTGATCAGTCGTGCGCTGACAAGCCAAAGCGGCAATGGCCTATCCACGCGCGCTGCCCTGAGTGCCGATGGTGCCTGGCTTGCGTTCCAAAGTGCTGCATCGAATCTGATCGTGGGTGATACCAACGGCGCACACGACATCTACTGCACGAGCACGCCGTGGTCGGCGAGCACCTTCTGTGCGGGTGATGGCAGCGCTGCACCCTGCCCGTGTGGCAATCAGGGCGGCCCTGGTCGCGGATGCGGCCATAGCGGCAATGCGCAAGGCGTGCGCTTAGCTGCCAGCGGAATGCCCAGCATCGCGTGGGATTCGGTGTCGTTGCTGGCCGCGGGTTTGCCGGCTGGTGCACCGACGCTGTTGCTGCAAAGCACCAACGCGGCGAGTGCCATCCTCAGCTTTGGCGATGGACTGAGGTGCTTGGGTTCGCCGGTGGTGCGCATGGGCCTGCGCTCTGCGAGCGCACAAGGCACTGTCGATCGTGGCTGTGGTGTCAGCGGCGATGCACGCTTGTCCGCCGTGGGTCAAGTACCTTTGACAGGCGGTACGCGCTACTACCAGCTGTACTACCGCAACGCCGGCAGCTTCTGCGCCCCGGAGCAGTGGAACACCTCGAATGGCCTGAGCTTGGAGTGGCGGCCTTAGGGCCCAGCTCGCAAGCCCGGTACGGGCAGCATCGAGTCTTCCAGCGCCACGCGATAGACCTTGTTGGTCAGTGCGAACAGCACATACTGGGCCACCAAGCCAATCAGCTCGAGGACTTCCTCGTCGGAGACCACGCTCTTCGACTTGATCCAGCAAGCATCATCGATGTCACGGCGCTCGACCAGCTGATCCGTGAGTTCCAGCAGCGCTCTGTCACGCGCTTGTGTGAACACGGCATAGTTGCCGGTGCGAATCGCCTCGAACTGTTGCTCGTCGATGCCAAACTCGCGCCCGACGACCACATGGTGCCGCCAGACATACTCGGAGCTGTACAGAACCCCCATGCGCAAGATGACCAGCTCTTGCTCACGCACGCTGAACTTCATGGCGCGCTTGCCCGCCACCCACCAATCCAAGAACGCCGTCAAGGTCGAGGGCGCGTGCAGCAGCGTCCCCAGCACATTCACCGGCGCATGCACACCTTTCAAACCATCGCCCGGAATGCGGGCCAAGATGCTCTGTTGGTCCGGTGTGAGATTGTCCGTGGATACAGGCACGATGCGGGGTTGAGTCATGGGAGCTAGCTGAGGGCTTCGGGGAGATAGTCTAAGGCTGCGGCGGCCAGCAACGGCTCCGTACGCATGCACAACTGCTGCGGTTGGGCCGTCAACTCGAGCGCCAAGAGGCGGCGACCTTGGCGGGATCCATAGCGACCTTGGTCTTCCTCCCAAATGAAGGCGGAGCGTCGCATGCCTCCATCAGCCAGGCGCGTGGGCAGGTTGTTGGCATCGGCGGGAGTCGAGTTGAGGTACCAATTGCGATGCGAGGCCTGCATCCATGCCACGAGGCTCGCCGGTGCCGTACCGTACGCGGCTGCGTTCAAGCCGTGCTGGCTGGCGTCGAGCATGGGCATCAGCTCGTCAAGCGTGCTGTACGCAAGCACAGGAAATACAGGACCAAAGTTCTCCTCAGCCACGATGCGCATCTGCGGCGCACAACCGGTCAGCACCGTGGGCTCGAACGCTTCAGCACCTTCGAGTCCCACATCCACACCTCGTCCTCCACACACCAAGCGCGCACCCGCGCGCAAGGCATCATCGACTTGCGCACTCAAACGCTGGCGTACAGTGGGCGATGCAATCGGACCAATGTCGGTGGTTGCTTGCTCGGGTGGGCCGATGCGCATGCCGGCCACGCGTGCGGCCAAACGCCCGACAAAGTTCGCATGCACATCCCTATGCACGAAGAAGCGCTCAAAGGCCGAGCAAGACTGACCGCCGTTCATCAGGCCGCCGCGAATCGCAGCGTCTACCGCAGCATCGATGTCGGCATCAGCGCCGACGATCAGCGGATCATTGCCGGGGCCTTCAAACAGCACGCGCGTGCGCGTGGACTCGGCCAACGGGCGGTAGGCATCGATCCAACTGTCATCGCCATAGATGACGACTGCTTGGATGCCCGCGTCGCGTAGCGCATTGGCTAGAAACTGGGGTCCGGTGCAGTCGGACACGATCTCGATCCCCGGCAGGTGCGTGCGCAGTAGCTCGCTAAAGACAGGCGCGGAATGCACTAACTGTGCAGGGAAGCGCACCACCACCCGGTTACCTGTCAGCCACGCGCCAACCACAGCTTTGGCAATGGTGAGGCCGATGCTGTTCTTGAGCATCAAGATCGCCACCCCACCGCACGGCTGCGCGTTGCGAATGTCGCGTGCTGCGAGGACCGGCAAGCTGCACAAGCGCGCGGGCACCTCGAGTTCGCGTACGGCAATGTCCTTGGGCAACAGCAACGTGTCGCGCCCGTAGGCCTCCAACAGGGACTTGCGTACGGCGGGCTGCAAGAAGGCGCGCCCCAGGGCACGCACCTGCGCGAGCCGTTGATCGAAGTCTAGTCCCATCGCCCCGAGTCTAGACGCCCAGTCCCGAACGCGGGAATTCTTGCGCACTTCAGCGTAGACGAGTCCTACGTCTGCGTAGCAGCGAGGATCAGCGCGAGCCGATCACCAACTCACGCCGACGCGCTGACCACCCAATCGGGCGATCCAAAAGGATCTCGGAGCCCAACACGCCCGCAACACCGGCGAAGGACAAGGTTGCCGCAAGCAGACGCGGCAAGCGTCCACAGCGCACCATGAACTGCACATCGGCGACGCGCACAGGCACATGATGCGCTTGTGTGGTGAAGGTGCCGAGACCAGGGAAGAAGTCTTCCGTGATCCCGGCCACGCGGTAGCGCTCGATGCCCGGGTCTTCCCAATAGGAAAGCTGGGCACCTGTGTCGAAGATCATGCGTACGTCTTGATCACCGACACCGACTTGCACAATCGGCAAGCCCATGAAGTCGTCGGTTGCGGCGGTTTGGCCTTGGAACTGCAGGTTTTCGCCGGCGTGAGCCACACCGTTCGGAAGGTCCAGCAGCCAATCCATGCGCCCCAAGACATCACTGCCAAGTAAACCGGACACGGGCTCGCCCAGCGACTCGCGCAAGGCGGCCACATCCAGACCCAGATAACTGGGCTGCACGCGCACCGCATGGGCACCGATGACCAGCTCCTCGCGCTCGCCGAAGCTGGCCGGTGACCCCGTATCGAAGAGCCACAGTTCCCCGTTTAACTCCAAGTACGGATGCCCGTGCTTGTAGCGCAAGCTGTAGGTCGTATGGCTCATGGCTGGTTCTCTTGTGCTTAGCTTCTCGTCAGTAGTGCCTGTTTCGTCAGGGGCTTGAATTCGTAGGCTTCAGTCTTGCTACGGGCCTCAGCTATTGTCGCGTCTGCGTAGGTCACGCTCCTGCCGCTGGCCTTTTAGGGAACGGATGTACATCTCCTTCTGGGTCATGGGATCCAGCGGGGCTTCGGCCAAGGACACTTCCGCGTCCATGACCTGCCAGATGCGGGCTGCTTGGGGAGAGTGGGCGGTGTAGTTCTCCATCTCCGTTGCCATGTGGCGCCGCATGCGACGCACCTCAGCATAATCACCGGCCTCGTTCCGCATGGCAGCTGCACGCCCCAGCCAACAAGCCGCTTGTTGCGTCACGATGACTGCATCTGCGGCGGAGATCTCCCCCATCTGGGTTGAGGACACTGTCAGGTGGACCTGACACTCTTGGTGGAACCGCATTCCCGTGGCGACGTGGACGCCGGACACCATGATCGGCAAACGCAACTCGGTGCCCTCGGCCAGCTCCGGCAGCTGCAGCGCGCACACCACGGTGCGGCGCAGCCCTGCGTAGAGAGACCCCAGACTGATGTGATGCGTATGCGCCGTCTGGCGTGATGTGGCTGCGAAAGCCTGGAGTGTCACTGTGCTGGGCACGGTGACTCCCAGCTCCACCTGCTCGGCCGTCATCGAGCCCAGCTCGCCCAATTCACCGGTGAGGATCTGCACAATCGCCTCGGGATCGTTGGCATGGTGGAAACGCCCGCCCGCGCCCTCGGCAATCGCGCCCAACTGCTCTGTCGAATAGCCCGCGCCCACCCCCACGCAAGTGGTGACCGCACCTTGCTGGGCCGTGGCTTTGGCAAGCTTGGCCAGTTCCACGGCATTCGTGATGCCTTCATTGGCATGACCATCGGAGAGCAGCACGACCGCCAAGCGCCGGCCGCTGGCGGACTTGGCCAATGCGAGCTCCACCCCCGCCAGCCAGCCACCTGACAAGTTGGTATTGCCGCGTGTTCTGAGCCGGCTGGCTTCGGTCAAGATTGCTTGACGGCCCTCCGGATTCATGAGGGTGGAGTTGGCATGCACACAAATGTCATTGGCGAAGCTGACAAGCGAAACACAGTCATCGGCTTCCAAGCGCTGGGCGAGAAGCTGTACAGCTTGCTTGACAGCTTCAAGTTTGGGGCCACTCATGGAGCCCGAGGCATCCACGACCAAGGCCAACTCCAACGGGCGCCGCGGCGCGACTGATATCGACTGCGTTTGCGTCGGCGTCAGCTCGACGATGAGGTGGCGACGGCCACCTTCGGGCCGCACGAACGCATTGTCAAAACGAGCTGACAGGTCAAGAAGAGGCTGGGT
>CAIKQM010000445.1 GCA_903829565.1 uncultured Planctomycetota bacterium | reverse complement strand
GGAATGAAGTCGTAGCCGATGCCTTCGACCTTGTAGCTGTGGATCGGGCCCGGACCGGCAAGGATCGAGCCCTTGGGATCCACGCCGACGATCTTCACGCCGGGCACTTTCTCTTTCAGCTTGCGCCCCACACCCGTGATCGTGCCGCCCGTACCCGCGGTCATCACGCACGCGTCGAGCTTGGCATCCGTCTGCTTGAGGATCTCTTCCGCCGTGCCGTCATAGTGCGCGGCCGGGTTATCCGGGTTGGCGTACTGATCAAGGATGTGCGCGTTCGGCAGGATCTCCCGCAGCTGCTTGGCCACACCGATGTGGCTGCGCGGCGAATCCCACGCAGCTTCGGTCGGCGTGCGGATGATCTCCGCGCCCAATGCCTCGAGCACAACTTGCTTCTCGCGGCTCATCTTCTCGGGCATCGTGATGATCATGCGGTAGCCGTGCACAGCAGCCGCCATGGCCAAGCCGATGCCGGTGTTGCCGCTGGTGGGCTCGATCAGCGTGTCCCCAGGCTTGATGCGCCCGCTCTTTTGGGCCTCCAGCAACATGCGCTTGCCAATGCGGTCCTTGATGGAACCGCCGGCAGAGAGGAACTCGCACTTGACGAGGAACTCGCAGCCAGTCTCTTTGCCAATGGTGCGGAGGCGCACCATCGGGGTGTTACCGACGGCGTCGAGGATGGAATCGTAGATGTGGCCCATTACGGTCTGTCGTTTGGCCGCCGGGCACATACGGCACCCCGTCGCGGAAGGTGCATCGTTCGCTCTGGGCGCGTCAGGTGCAAGGGGCGAGTAGGATCGTCCCATCCTGGTCGATGGTTGCCGCGAGCCGCGTCAGGCACCGGCGGTCCAGCAAACCTGCGAGGTCGATCCGCTTGCCGGTGCGCACGTCGTAGCGCCACATGTGCCACGGACAGACGATGGAAACCTCGCCGTTCGCGCCTTGCGTGAGCGTGCCTTCGAACAGCGGGCCGTCCATATGCGGACAAAACGCCTGCGCGCACAGCACCTCGCCGTCGACCACGTACAGCGCAAAGGACCCCCACGGCGTGCTCACATGCTTGCCGCGCGTGGGATCCAGCTCGGCCTGGCGCAACCCGGTGCGATGCGGGCGTTGGGGCGCAGCGTTGGTCATGCCTGCACGCTAGCATCCTGTTGCGTGGCACAAGAAACATTGGTCGTGAAGCTCCCTCCGTCCGCGGCGACGGATCTCCGCCGGCGTCTGCAAGCAGGGCAGTTCGAATGGCGCAGCGTGCCGTATGCGGCCTTTTCTGCGCGCGGCGAGGACACAACCGTCACCTTTTACACCTCGGGCAAGTTGTTGCTGCAAGGACCGGACCCGGCGGGCTTTGCCTTGCGATGGTTCGATTTGCGCGTGGCGGCACCCGCAGCCGCTTCAGCGCCTGCCGCGCCCACAGGCAGTTCCGCGCCCGCAGGCCAAGTCACCACCTTGCCCACGATCGGCAGTGATGAATGCGGCAAAGGCGACTACTTCGGGCCCTTGGTGGTGGCCGCCGTGCGTCTCGAGCCCGCCCAGACGCGCGAGCTGATCGGCTCGAATGTGCGCGACTCGAAAACGCTGAGCGATGAGCAATGCTTGAAGCTCGGTGGTGCGCTGCGTCTGCGCTATGCCGTGGCGGTGCGCCGTCTCGACCCACCGGTCTACAACGAAGTGCATTCACGGCCTGGCGCGCTCAACGGCATGCTTGCCGACCTGCATGCGCAAGCGATTCGCGAGCTAGTCCAACCCGGAGATCGCGTGGTCGTCGACCAATTCGCCGACGAGCGGTTGGTGGCTTCGCGCCTGAAGGGTTTGGACATCGCCCTCGAGCAGCGCCACCGTGCTGAAAGCGAACCTGCCGTGGCCGCGGCCAGCATCGTGGCCCGTGAAGAATTTTTGACAGCCCTCAAGAACCTGTCGGAGCAGTTTGGCGTCCAATTGCGCAAAGGTGCTGGCGCGCCTACCGATGCTTCGGCACGCGAGTTTGTGCGCATGCATGGCTGGGACCCGCTTGGCCAAGTCGCGAAGCTGCACTTCAAGAACACCCAGAAGATCCGCGTGTGAGCCCGCGTACACCGCTTGTCATGGATGGTCTCGCCTATCGCCTATTGTCAGGTGCGGGCAACCTCTTTGTGGTCTTGGATGGCCGCGTGGTGCGCACCGGCGCGCACATGGCTGCATGGGCGCGCACGGTGTGCAGTCTCGCGTACGGTTGGTCGCTGCAAGGCCGTCCTGTCCGTCCTGACGGCCTGATGGTGGTCGTGCCCGAGCGACAAGCGCAGACGTGCACCATGCGCATTTGGAATGCGGATGGCAGCGAACCGGAAACTTGCGGCAACGGGCTGCGCTGCGCGGCCAAGTACGCCTACGAAGCGGGTTTCGTGCACAGCACAACATGCGTCCTTCACGACGGCGCCGGTCAG
>CAIKQM010000444.1 GCA_903829565.1 uncultured Planctomycetota bacterium | reverse complement strand
TCGGCCTCCAGCGCAAACAGCTCCTCTGCATGCTCGACCGGCCCGTCAATGGACGCAGCCGCATAGACCCACTGACCGTCGTGCAAGGCGTACTCAAACCAGCCTGGCGAGAACTGGTCTTCACGCGCCTCATACCCGCGCGCCGCATCGGTGCTGAACTCGATGCCGCGGTACCACACAGGATCGGCTTCAAAGGCCGCCTTCCCCGAGGTCGTCAACGCCAGCGTCGGCAAACCCGCATACGGTTGGCAGGTCACGCCATGTTCCATGCGCTCCACACGCGGATTGAGATCGATGTTCTCGACCGTGGTTGCATCCGCTTCGCGGAACGGCAGCAGAGGCTTGATGCGCAGCGTCAAAGGACCATCGTTGCCGATCCCCGTCGCACGCCAACGCACCACCACTGCACGGCGCGAACGCGCCATCAGCAGCTCGCGCTCGATGCGCAGTTGTCCAAACAACCAGACAGAGCGCGGCCACGGCACCAGCTCAAAGCTGTCGATCGACTGATGCCCCAAAGGCGCGAAGAGTCCTTTGTAGCGCGCCATGGACAAGGGCAAGCTGCGCCCGGCGCCATGCACCGCTTCGTCAAAGCGTGACAAGTAGACATGACGCTTGGCGCTGCCCTCGCGCGGGGCCACCAACAGGCCGTGATAGCGCCGCGTGGCGCACATCAACACGGTCGACGAG
The DNA here is from genome assembly GCA_903829565.1 of uncultured Planctomycetota bacterium. Taxonomy (GTDB): domain Bacteria; phylum Planctomycetota; class UBA1135; order UBA1135; genus SXXH01. The sequence goes on along the minus strand of CAIKQM010000444.1, from coordinate 1,004 downwards.
GCATAGCCGCCGCGTCCGTCCGTCTCCAGCCACTCACGCGTCATCGAGCGCTCAAGCTGGAGCAGTTGCTCACGCGGGATAGTGACCACAGGCTGATCGATGGTACGGTCCATGCAGACTTGCTCTTAGGTGCATGGTAGTGGTTCACAGCACTGCAGAGCACGGGGCTTGCAGCACGCCCGTTCTACGCACCCCGGCCACCGCACGCATAAGCGCGCAACTAAGCCGCAATCTCAATCCGCGCAAGCAACGCGCAATTACGCGCCCACCGCACGACCAAGGAAAAACCCATCCAGTCCTTGGCCTTGGTAGCGCGGCATCAACAGCGTGCCCGTCCAGGGCGCACGCACCTCGCGCGACAGCTTCGGACCGCTGCGCGCCAACAACTGCCCCTCACTTACAGGGTCAAAGTTGCGAAAGCCGGGCAGCATCTCGAAGTCTTCATCCGGCTGCAGGTGATGGCAGTACGCCACCTCGACCGTCGCCGGCAAGCCCTGCGCGCCCTGCACGATGCGCGCCTCCAACTCGCTGCGATCGGGCGCTGCGTCGACAGGCACGCAGCCCGTATCCAACAGCGCGATCCACGCGGCAGCTTCGTGATGGTCGATGGTGCTGGGCGCCTGATTCTGGCCGCCTTCCAACACGACGGCGCGTTGACCGCGCGCACCAAACCATTCGATCAAGGTGCCGCTGATCAAGCCTTCGAGCCCGGTCAACAGCGGCGCCTTCAAGGCGTGCGCAAACTGCGTCGATCTGTGCGGACCTGCGACCACCGTGAACGGCGGCCCGACGCCCGAGGTCGAGTGCAAGTCCAGCAGCGTGGCTTCACGCGCTTGCTCAAGCTCGTGCTCCAAGATCGGAAGCAACTGCGCTTGTTCGCGACGCTCACTCGAGCCACGCGTGTCGCCGCGACGCGCCAGCTCGACATCCGCGGGACGCCACAAGCGGTTCAAGTCGTCATTCACAAAGCGCACATCGCGCGCGAGTCCCGCCATGTTGCCGAC
>CAIKQM010000443.1 GCA_903829565.1 uncultured Planctomycetota bacterium | reverse complement strand
CGTCCTCGCTCACGAGCAAGAGCGTGCCCGGACGCTCCGGCAGGAAGCGCGGTGTGCATGCAAAGCCGCCCAGCGAATGGAGGTCCTTGCTCCACGCGACGCGGCCTTGGCTGTCGAGGCGTGTCACCACTCCGGCGCGATCGGCGAGGATCGTGTCGTCGTCGCCAGCGCGCACAGGTTGCGCTTCGACCCGGGCGCGGGGCGTGTACTTGCGAAGCGGTGTGCGCGACATAGCGAGCGAGCGGTCGCTAGGTTGATCAACTTCCAGTTCGATTGGATCGCAGCCGGGCGCCGAGAGCTGGTAGCGCGCAACTTGGCCAGGCGCCGAGCGCAGTTGGACTGGTGTGCTGTGCAACACTCCGTCCGGCGTGCGCACGTGTGCCTGCGCGGGGAAGGTCGTCAGAGTCCATGGCAGCGTGCGTACTTCGCCGGGGAACTCCGTTGCCAAGAGGCGCAGTGCTTGGGCGTGATTGCCTTGCAGAGCAAGGTCTTCCGCTTGAGCCAAGAACTGTGCGCGTTCGCGTGCTTGTGCGACCTCGCTGGCAGCGCCCTTCGCAAGCAGTCCATTCTCGTCAATGGCCAAGAGGCGCTCGTAATGCGCCGCCGCTTGCGTCCAGTCGCGTGCCGCAGCAGCCGCACGAGCCGCGCGAATCAAGATCTCTTGACGCTCCTGCAAACTGCGCTTCTCGCGCTCAAGGCGCTCGCGCACGCGCTGCGCCTCGCGTTCGCCCAAGCGCGCTTGCATGCGTCCCAAGAGTCGATCCAACGGAGCTGCTTCGGGGTGCGTGTGGTTCAACAACAGAGAGCGCAGCTGTGCAATGGTCCGTAGCACATGAGCTTCTGCCGCCAGCTCCGTTTCGGCTTCGCCCACAGTCTCGGGCAAGCGTCGCAGCAGCTGTTCGATGCGAGCAGCAATGGGCAAGAACAAGTCGCCCACGAGCGGCAGTTCTTCCATGCCTGCCGTGGGCTTCGGTGCTGGCCGCAGAGCCAGTGCGCTCTCAAGCGCCAAGCCCAAGTCACCTGAAGCGCTCACTGCGGCGATGGACTTCCATTCCTCCATCCACGCGCGGCAGTCCGCTTCGGCTGCAGCCCGAATCCGCTGCTCGAACTCGTCGCGCAAGCGCAGCAACTCGGCGTCCACCTGCGTCTCTTCGCTGGTGAACAAGGCACCTAGAAGTCGCAGAGCCTGCTGCGGTTCATGTGCGAGTGCGTGCACTTGCTCCAAGCGTTCGGCTCGATCATGTGCTTCGCGCCACTGCACCACACCTGCAGAAGCAAGCACCAACACGAGGGCTGCTCCCACCAAGGTGTGCTTGCGCACCAACGCCATGCGCACGGACAAGCCGCGTGCTTGCGACTGCAACTGCTTGGCTTCCAGCAAGTCAGGCGCCAGCTCCAACAACTGCTTCAGCAGCGGCAGTGCCTTCGCCGGACGCTTGCGGTTGATGTGCTCGCGCGCGGTCTCGAGGATGTAGGGAGCCGCCTCGTGCGCCATGCCGGCTTCCAGCATGAGCTGTCCGATCTCCATGCGTGCGGCAGGAGTCGAACGCGCATGTTTGGCAGCGAGCCGCAACAACGGCTCAGCGGCCAAACGCCGCTCTCGATCAAGGAAACGTCGCGCTGTGGCGCACAACTGGCGTGCGTCGGGCACACGATTGCCGCCACCGACCACCATGCCGCAACGCAGGTTGTGCAGGGCTCCTAGATCATCAAGCGGGTAGAGCTTGGCATAGACCTGCGCACGCGCCGCGGCTCCCACCGGTGTCGCTGCAGCAGGCTCCAAACGCCATAAGAAGCTGCGGTGAGCGCGGCGTGGCAGCAAGCGCAGTGCCGGGTCCAAGCGCCCCGTCGCCCATTCATGATCCAGCTCGCGAGCCAACTCTTCATCGAGCGGACCGGCCTCGTCTGCGGCCAGCGCGATCTCCATGCGCTGCGCTGCGCGTGTGGGACGGGCTTGCGCCAACTCGTGATGCGCCAGTGACCAAAGATCGTGGGCCGAGGCCAAGACCAGATCGCCATGTTCGAGTCCGCGCGCACACCACAAACGGGCTTGGCGCAACGGCACTCCCAATCGATCGGCCAATTCCTGCACGCTGCTGGCTCCATCGCAGGAGCGCACAAACCGCGCGTGTTCCACGCTGTCGTCACACGGCAGACCGGACAGGCAGGGGACTTCGCCCGCCGCTGGTGTCCAGCCGTCTTGACACTGTTGCAGCTCGTCGGAGAGTCGGGCGTACTCCAATAGGAGTGCTTCCATCGCCACCGGCGTGGTGCGTACGGCTTGACTGGCGGCCTGCGCTTCTTCCAGCGAGCTGGGCTCGAAGCTGAAATGCACGGTCGAGGCGTCCAACAAGCTGTAGAGCGTTTCCAAGCGCACGGCGCGTGCAATCTGCTCCATTCGGCGCCGTTCCGACTCCGGCTCTAAGAGCTCGAGTTGCGAATCGCGCGCCCGCTGCAGCCAATGCGTGGCCTCTTCGGTTGCATGGGGCAGCAAGTGCACGAGTCCGCGCTGCACGCCCACGGCGGCCTGCTGGCCATCGTCGCCTTGCAACAGCAGCACACCTTCGCGGCCACGCGACAGGCTTTGCAGCAGGTCGGCCAAGCCGATCCCGCCTACGTCTCCTTGGAAGCTCATCCGCTCCCATCATCGGCCAGCTCAGAGCCGCAAGTTCAACGCGAGCTGCTGCAAATGTGCGAGATCCGCGGGTGTATCGAGATCATCGCAAATGCGCGCGGTCTCCACGTCCACAGCGAGCAAGGGCTGAGCGTGAGTCCGCAACGCATGGAGTGGTTCCGCAGGTGACCAGGTGGAAAGAAGTTCCAACAAGCCTCGTCCCACCAGAATGGGATGACCATAGCGGCCAGTCTCACGGTGCCGTGGTGCCAGCCAGCCGCGAGCGGGGGCTCCGGCTGCTTCCCACGCGGTCACCAAGGCCGCATACACCTCTGCCGGCACCAGCGGCACGTCCACCGGTGCCAAGCACAGGTCATGACCGGAGGCCACACGCAGCGCGCACTGCACCGAGCCCGTACGTCCCGCTTCCGGATGCGGATTGACCACCAGCCGGCAGCGTTCCGGCAAGCGCGCCGCGATTTCGGCCTGTGCAGCGCCCGCAACCACCAAGGCCGGCAGGGGAGCTCTGTCAAGTACACCTGACGCCGCCGCGCAGATGTGCTGCAACGGCGTGGCTCCGCCCAAGTCCACGAGCGCCTTGGTGCGGCCGAGTCTCTGGCTGGCACCTGCAGCCAAGACGACGAGTACCGGATTCACGCGCCGATCCAGCGGTCGTACACGGCCAAGGCGCGCGCCGGGTCACTTGTGCCTTCGATCAGTGCCCGTCCGTCGACGAAGAGCGTGACACGCACCTCGTCGACGTCAAAGCGCAGCAGAGCCGCAGCCCGCACGAGTTGGCGCACATCGGCCTGCAAACGCCGGGCCGTACTCTCCAAGTCCATCCGGCCGCCTGCACCGCGCACTTGCACCGTGTTGCGGCCGCACAAGCTAACGGCGCGCGGGCCGCGTTCTTGGGCCAAGTAGCTGTACTCCTGCTGCACGCAAGTGCGGCACTGCGGATCACGTGGCAGCGCGAGTTCGCGCACGCGCAAGCTCCAGGCATCGATGTCCAGCAAACGCGACGGCACGCTGGCCGGATCCACCAGCAGATGCAGGGCCGCCGCTGCTTGCAGGGCTGCGACCAAGGCCACAGCAGGTTGGATCACACCGGCTGTCTCGCAAGTGGGCAAGGTGCCTGCTGGTGGAGGAGTCGGAAAGGCGCACGCCAAGCAGGCTCCCACGCCCGGGCGCACAGGCAGCACCAAGCCGCTGGCACCGACCACACCGCCGTAGACCCACGGCACCGCACGCGACACGCACCAATCATTCAGCAAGTAGCGTGTTTCCAAGTTGTCGGTGCCATCGAGCACCACATCGACACCGTTGCCCAGCTCGTCCAACAACTCCGCATCCAAGTGTGCCGCGCGCGTCTCGACGCGTGTGCCACCACCGATGCGCGCCAGCGTCTCCGCCGCTGCATCCACTTTGGGCATGCGCAGCACTGCATGACGCTCATCAAACAACACTTGGCGCGGCAGATTCGTCTCTTCGACCACATCGCGGTCCACGATCACCAAGCTGCCTACGCCACAGCGCACAAAGCTCTGCGCCAAGTGTCCGCCCAGCGCGCCGCAGCCCACCAGCAACACGCGGGCCTCTGTCAAACGTGCTTGACCACTGCTGCCCAGTCCAGCGAAGCGCTGTTGGCGCGTGTAGCGTTCGGTACTCACAGCCACCACCACACCAGCAGGGCCACGACAAGCAGCACACCCAACACCACGAGCACGGGCTTCAAGAGCACCGCCAGCTCGCTGTGCGGCGGCTCATTGATCTCCACCCAGTTGAAGTAGCGCTTGGCCGCACCTTCGAGTGCTGTACCGCAATGCGGACAACTGGCGCCGCGATGATCGAAGGGCACAACGCCATCGCACTCCATGCAGTAGTAATTGCGCTCTGCACCGCCCTCGGCCACACCCGGCGCGCGCGAGCGTTGGCGATAGTAGTCCAGCGCCTCCTCGTTGGCCTCGCGCCGCGCGCGGGACCAGTGGGAGTCGCTCATGTTTCCGAAACTCTTGCCCTCCTCTTGACAGTCCGCCAGCCAAGTCCCATGCTCTTTGGCCCTTGTGAGGGTTCGCCCCCTCGCCAAGGCGCTGCGGAGGACCACACCGCGGCCGCAAGACTCTCGGACGGTGGCTATAGCTCAGCTGGTTAGAGCGGAGGTTTGTGGTACCTCAGGTCGCGGGTTCGAGTCCCGTTAGCCACCCCATCTACTTGCGTTGGCCTAGCTGGCGTGACCCAGTTCCCGCGCGAGCAGTTCTTCAAGACCCACGACGCTGGCCAGGTCCAGTCCCAGTTCTGCCAGCTCCTCGGCATCGAACTGCAGGGTCTCGGCATGACCGATCGGTGCTTGTCCAGTCTTTTGGACAAGCAGGGTTTCGGCTACTTGGTGACCCAAGTACACCGTCCACACGAGTGCCGGTTCATAGCGTGCTTCGCGCGGGTGATGGTGATGGCGTACCGCATCCACCAAGGCCGGCGGCACGCTGTACCGCGCCAGCACGAGCGCACCCAGTGTGGCATGATCGACTCCGAGCACGGCCCGCTCGGCTTCGTCAGGACGCGCGCCTTGCGCCAGCAGTTCCATGAGCGTTTCGCGCTCTTCCAGCCATTCTGTCGTCATCACCAGTGCGCCGAAATCGGCCAACAAAGCAGCCGTGTAGGCACGCTCTGGCGATGCTTGGCCATGCAGGCGCGCAAGGATGCTGGCGGCGGCCGCCGAGGCCGAAGCTCGCTGCCAAGCCGCTTGACGTTCACTGGCGGACATGGGTGCCGTCTCAAACCAGCGTGAGGCCACCGTCGTCAGCACCAGATCCACCAGCTTTTGTACACCCAGCTGAACGCCTGCCTCCTCAATGGATCCCACAGGCTCGGCGCGCCCATACACCGCCGAGTTCGCGAGTTTCAGGATGCGTGCGGTCGTGACGGGGTCTGTCTTGACCGCGGCGACGATGTCGCTCGGGGTGGTGTCAGGTTCCCGTGACAGCTCCAACGCGCGCCGTGCCGCATCCGGCAGGGGGGCCAAGTTGGCCGCCCGGGCCAACAGCAGCTTCATGTCAACCAAGGCCATAGGTGGTACTCCACACAGGTCTTCGGTCGTTCGGCACCGGCTTCCGCAGGGGAATCCTGCGCAGTGGGGTAGACTTTCCGAAGGTAGGCACGCTCACCATGAAGATTCCCGCACTCCTCGCCGCTGTAGTGGCCCTCGCCACGACCTCCCGCGCCCAGAACTACGACTTCACCATCGTGGGAGCGCAGTCCAACTTCACGTGGACGGGTACCTCGAGCCTCGGTCCCATCGTGGGCAATCCGAGCAACGCCTTCCGTTTGGAAGGCAGCACGCTCAACACGGTCGCCTCCAGCCAAGGCACTGCGACCCAGTTTGGCTTCGTGAGCGGAGCGGCACTCGTCACCCCGGACATTCGCGGCCGCATTCCCAATCCGCTGCCGTTCTTGCCGCCGCTGGCCACGCTGGATGTCGTGGGCCTGACCTTGTCGCCTGCATCGCTGCCCGTGGCTGTGGCTGCAAACGGCACCTTCAGCGCGAATGTGATCCTCACCGCAACTTCGGGCACCTTGACTGTGTCGCCCTTGGGAGGCGTGCCGTCCACCAGCAGCCTCGTTGGCGCAACGTCGACGCCCACCACAGTCAACGGCACGCTCGTGCGCAGCGGTAGCACCTGGAGCTTGAGCGCTCCCATCAACTCGAGCTTCGCCTTCTCCGATCCCGCGTCAGGATCTACGGGCAGCTTCACGGTGGTCGGCACGCTGCGCGCCGACTATGCGTTGGTGCGCGCCTATTGCTTGGGCGATGGCACCAGCATCGCTTGTCCTTGTGGCAACAACAGCAGCACGGCAGCAGCAGCTGGTTGCCTCAACTCGGCGGGCACTCCCGGTCGTTTGGTCGGCAGCGGCTTACCCAGCGTGACGAATGACACGCTGACTCTGCGCGTCAGCGGCTTGCCTGCGACTACGACGGCGTTGTTGTTCCAAGGCACTGGTGCAACGGCCGCGGTCTTTGGTGATGGCTTGCGTTGCGCCAGCGGAACCATCGTGCGCTTGGGCACGCAACCTACGGTCGGCGGAATCGCGCAATGGCCCGTGGCTGGCAACCCGTTGGCCATCGCCGGTGCGGTGCCGCTAGCGGGTGGGATGCGCACCTACCAAGCGTGGTACCGCAACTCCGCCGCGTACTGCACTGCCAGCGTGTTCAACCTCACCAACGGCGTGCAGATCGACTGGTTGCCTTGACGCCTAGCCGCGCGCGAACAAGCGCGACGGGTCTTGGAAGGCTTTGAACTCCAGCGCGTTGCCGGAGGGGTCTTCGATGAAGAAGGTCGCTTGCTCGCCGGGCTTGCCGCGGAAACGCACATGCGGCTCGATCAGGAAGTGCACACCCTTGGCGCGCAAGCGGTCGGCGAGTCCTTGCCACACATCCCAGCGCACCACGAGTCCAAAGTGGCGCACAGGCACATCATCGCCATCCACATCGTGTGCTTCGCGCGGTTTGCAAGCCTCGGGCATGACATGTGCCGACAACTGGTGCCCGCACAGGTCGTAGTCCACCCAGTCCTTGCCGATGCGTCCTTGGCGTAGACCAAGGACCTCACCATAGAAGGCCGTGGTCGAGTCGAGGTCCTTGACGGGAAACGCGAGGTGAAAGCCGATGTGTTCGCTGCTGGGGATCATGGTGCGCGGTGCCTAACCTTCGTCACTTGAGTCGTTGCGGCCTTCAGGCAGAAGCTTCTTGTACTGCTGTGTGCCGGTGAGCTTCTCCAAACGCTTGCCAGTGGAGATCACGCGCGTCTGGTAGCTGCTCGCTGCCTTGGTGTAGCTCGTGCGGGCCTTGTCGAGATGCTCGCCAATCTTCTCTACATGTTCGGCATAGGTCGCCACGCGTTCGTACAACTCGCGCGCGACAGCGCCCATTTCCTGCGCGTTGTCCAAGTCCTTCTTCTGCTGCCACAGCATCGAGCACGACATCAAGATGGACATCAACGAGGTCGGGGTCG
>CAIKQM010000442.1 GCA_903829565.1 uncultured Planctomycetota bacterium | reverse complement strand
TGCGGCACGGCAAGGTCAACCCTGACCAAGTCGACTACATCAACGCGCACGGCACCAGCACGCCCTACAACGATGCGATTGAGACGCGCGCGTTGAAGCTGTGCTTCGGGGACCATGCCCGCAAGTTGGCTGTGAACTCGACCAAGTCGATGGTGGGGCACTTGTTGGGTGCTTCGGCGGCCGTCGAGCTGGTGGTGACCGCCATGTCCGTCTACCACGGCAAGGTGCACCCCACGCGCAACTACACGACTCCGGATCCCGATTGCGATCTGGACTATGTGCCGGGCGCCGCGCGCGAGTTGAAGATCCGCAACGCCTTGTCCAACTCGCTGGGCTTCGGCGGCCACAACGTTTCGATCCTGATCGGCCAGCCGGACTGACCTATTCCGCCGCTAGCCTCGCAGGTCTAGAGTGGCGTGCGCGCACCGCGCGCCACTCATGAGCACGATCGATCTCTCTGCCCTGCAACAGCAGCTACACGCTGCTGGACAAGACCATCTCTGGCCGCATGTAGACAAGTTGTCCGGAGCTGCACGCGCTGCACTCCTGCAACGACTGGCCGCACTCGACTTGCGCCTCGTGCAAGAGCTCGGCGCGCTGATGAGCTTGGGCGCGGGAGCTTCCGCGCCGACCTTCGAGCCGCCCGAGGTGTTCGACCTGCAGGAGCGCACGTCACAGAGGGCGCGCGAGGCCACGCAAGCTGGTCAAGAACTCTTGTCACAAGGCAAGGTTGGCTACTTGTTGGTTGCAGGGGGTCAAGCCTCGCGCTTGGGGTACGAAGGGCCCAAAGGTTGCTTCCCCATCGGTCCTGTCACAGGGCGCAGCCTGTTCGAGATTTTTGCACGACGCCTGCACGCGGTGCGCAAGCGCTACGGTGTGCAGACACCGTGGTATGTGATGACCTCGGAGGGCAATGACGCCCACACGCGCGCATTCTTTGCGCAACACCATCACTTTGGTCTGCCGGCCGATGAGATCGTCTTCTTCTCGCAAGCCATGTTGCCGGCGCTCGATAGCCAAGGGCGCATCTTGATGGCCTCGCCGACGGAGTTGTTCCTGGCCCCGAATGGCCATGGTGGTTCGCTCATGGCGTTGCAGTCCAGTGGCGCGTTGCGAGCTGCAGGCGAACGCGGCGTCGAAGTGTTCAGCTACTTCCAAGTCGACAACCCCTTGGCTCCGCCGGCGGACCCGCTGTTCCTCGGCCTGCATGCGCTCGATGGGGCACAGATGTCAAGCAAAGTTGTCAAGAAGCGCGATGCTTGGGAGAAGGTCGGCGTGCTCGGCAAGGTCGACGGCAAGTTGTCGTGCATCGAGTACTCGGACTTGCCCGAGCAACTCCGCCTCGAGACGAACGAGCACGGGGAACTGCGCTATTCCGCAGGCAACATCGCCCTGCATGTGATTGAGCGCGCCTTCGTGGAACGACTCGTGAGCGGGCGCCTCGAATTGCCGTGGCACATCGCCAAGAAGAAGATCCCGACCATCGACGCCCAAGGGCAACCCACGAGTGTGGATGGCTGCAAGTTCGAGACTTTTGTGTTCGATGCCTTGGCTCTCACCGAACGCAGCACCATCGTCGAGGTGGAACGCCGTCACGAGTTCTCACCTGTGAAGAACAAGGATGGAGACGATTCACCCGCGACAACGCGACGCGACCTGTGCGCCATGCACGCCACCTGGGCCGCCGAGGCCGGCGTGGCTTTGCCGCCTGCGGATCCGCACGGCAATGTGCAGATTGAAATCGATCCCATGTACGCCGAATCGGCGCAGGAATTCGCTGCGCGCGGCCCCAAGCACCGCATGACACACAGCCAAGGCGGCCACTACTACGGCGAGGCACATCCGTGACTCTCACGCAGGAAGTTGCCCTGACGCGCGAGCATTACTTGGCACTGGCGCCCGAGGCTGCGTGGGCCTCCATCCCCGACACCACAGTGGTGGTGTTGAGTGGCGGCTCCAGCAGCGAGCGCGATGTGTCCGTGCGCTCCGGTGCGGCCGTTGCAGGCGCTTTGCGCACGGACGGAGAGCTGCGCGGCCCCAAGCGCGTGCGTGCGGTCGAGATTCGCGCCGACGGCAAGTGGACACTCGCAGGTGCAGAAGCGGAAGCGCTCGACGCGCACGCGATGATCGAGCGCTTGGGCCCCGACGCGGTCTACTTCCTGGCGCTGCATGGCGGTCAGGGTGAAGACGGGACGATCCAAGGTCTGTTGCGCGCCTGCGGTCTGCGTCACACCGGTGCAGGTGTGTACGCCTCGGCGCTGTGCATGAACAAGAGCGCCACCAAGGATGTGTTGCGCCGCGCAGGCGTGGTGGTGGCCCGCGGAGTGGAGATCGATCGCTACGCTTGGAACCACGAGCGTCAAGCCTTGCTAGGAGCGTGCGTAGAACTCTCCTCCACAGGTTGGTGTGTCAAACCGAATAGCGGTGGCTCCTCGGTAGCCACATCCTTGGAGGACAGTGTCGACGGGCTGGCCGAGGCCATTGAGCGCGTGCTCGCCACGGGCGACCGTGCCTTGGTGGAAGCGCGCGTGGTCGGCGTGGAAACCTCCTGCGGAGTGATGGGGGATCCGTCCGGCGCAGTCTTGGCGCTCATGCCGATCGAAATCGTGCCGAAGGACGGCCGCTTCTTTGACTACGAAGAGAAGTACAGCGCACAAGGCGCGAGCGAACACTGCCCGCCGCTCACTGTGCCCCCTGCGGTTTGTGCAGAGATTCGCCGCTATGCCGAACGCGCCTTCCGCGCTGCGGCCTGTGGTTCGTACGCGCGCATCGACTTCATGGTGCCGCGAACCCCGCAGGAGAGCGGCGAAAGACAATGGGGCACACCGGTGGCGTTGGAGATCAACACTCTGCCGGGCATGACCGAGCGTTCGCTTCTGCCTCAAGAAGCAGCTCACGCGGGGCTTTCGTTCCGCGACCTGTGCTTGTTGCTCTTGGCCTTGTCGTGGACTGAACACGCATGAAGGCCCTGACCATCGCCGTGGTCGGGGCACGCGGGCGGCTCGGCGCGTATGCCGTCACGCACTACGGTCGCACCGAAGGCCTGAGCGTGGTGCTGCAAGTGCAGCGCGGGGACGACCTGCGCGCGGCTCTGCTTGCCAGCAAGCCCGCGGTGATGTTGGACGTCACAGAGGCCGGGCTGGGCGCGTTGCATGCGCGTGTCGCTCTCGAATGCGGGGTGCGGCCCCTGATCGGTACTTCGGGGGTAAGCCCCGCACAGGCCTCGGAGTTGGATACCTATGCGCGGGAGCAGAAACTCGGCGGTTTGATCGTGCCGAACTTCTCGCTGGGCATGGTCCTGTTGCAACGCGCGGCGGAGGACATCGTGCAGCACATGGGGCAGTGCGAAATCATCGAGCTGCACCACGAGCGCAAAAAGGACGCGCCCTCCGGCACGGCGGCGGATACGGCTCGGCGTTTGGCGGCCAAACGCGGGGACGCGAGCCCTATCCCGATCCATTCCGTGCGCCTACCCGGCCACTACGCGCACCAAGAGGTGCTGTTCGGCGCCCCAGGCGAAACGCTGCGCTTGCGCCACGACATGAGCTCGCCGGAGGCCTTCGGGCCGGGACTCGTGGCGGCGGTGCGCTACTGCCAAACGGCAGTAGGGGTCGCGGTAGGGTTGCGCCACGCCCTCTAGGCGTGGACGCGCGCTCTGGGGCGTGGACGAGAGGCTTGCGACTCGCTATCCTTCTGCCCGCCCAAACAGTGGGCGGTTGCCGGGGTGGCGAAATGGCAGACGCGGTGGATTCAAAATCCACTTCCCTTAACAGGAGTGGGGGTTCAAGTCCCCCCCTCGGCACCAATCCTCTACATTAGCGCTCGTATGAAGGCCCATCCGCTGCTCGCCGAGCTTGCTGGCATGCTGTTGCACGAGGTGAATAACTCGGCGCAGTTCCTGTCGGCCGTGGATGCGCTGGCGACCCACCTGGGTCCGGCTGCGGTCGAAGGACGCGAGGCCGATCTGCACGAGTGTGCGCAGCAACTGGCCCTGCACGCGCAAGCACTCGCTGTGTTGGCCGGCGGTGAGTCGCGCGCCGATCTGCCGATCTGCGATGCCCTCTGCGCCTTGGTACGCAAGCGGCTGCAACGCGAGCGACGCGAGTTGCGTTGCACGCGCACGGGTGAGGTGAGCGACGCCGAGGCCTTGTCTGCAGTGCAAGCGGCCTTGACGGAGGTGCGTGCCGCTGCGGAAGGCACGCAGTGGCGCTTGCACCTCGGTCCGAATGGTCTGAGCGAGCTGACGCGCGCCGCAGATGGTGTGCACGCATGAGTTGGCTGCAGCGCTTGACGAGCGGCTGGGGACTTACTGATCCCGCAGCCCAAGAACCGCAAGGGGACGCTGAGCGCATTGCCCAAGTGCAGCATGCGCTAGACGGCCTGCGCGAAGCGTTGCGCGCAGACCACGGCGATGTGCGCTTGGTCTCCGTGGTCGAAGACACTGTGCAGTTGCAGATGGTGGGGGCGTGTGCCACATGTCACGCGCTCGAATCAACCAAGCGTGAGCTGATTGAACCGCGTTTGCGTGCGGCTTTGCCGTGGTTGCGCAACGTGGTGGTGCGCTGAAGCACACGTCAGCGCCACAGCACAGCGATCAGCGTCGTCAACTGCACCGCGTAGGTCAGCGTGCCTAGCGCATCACCCGTAGAGCCGCCAATCCTGCGTCCTACATAGCGCGCGCCTACCAGCACAGCCATCGCGCACAACAACACGGCAAGCATGGCAGCCCCACGATCAAGCCACGCCAACCACAAAAACGCAGGCAGCGTGGCCACCAACGCACCAACCACGCGTGACCTAGGCAATGACTCCAGGTCGCGCCCTAAGCTCGCGCGCTCGGGAATGGTGGGCAAAGCTGCTAACAACAGCATGCCGGAGAGGCGTCCCATGGAGGCTGCAGCGACGACGGCGGCGTAAAAAACTCCTGACGGCAGTTCCTTGGTGGCTTCGAAGCGCAGCAAGAATGCGCCAAAGAGCGCCAAGGCTCCGTACGAGCCAATGCGCGAGTCTTTGAGGATCTCCAGCACACGCTCGCGCGAAAAACCGCCTCCGAAGGCATCGAACGCGTCGGCGACGGCATCCTCATGGAACGCTCCGGTGAGGCGCGCCTCGACCAACAACGCAATCAAAAGCGCCACTCCAAAGGGCAGATGCGTATCGAGAAAGACCGCCAGCGCCGCCGTGATCAGGCCTACCAGTGCGCCGACCAGAGGGAACCAGCTGGTGGCGCGCTGCAAGTCACCAGGCGCGAGCTGGTGGATGGAGTTCGGTACAGGCAGCCGTGTGAGAAAGGCAATCGCCACGCCTAACGCACGCAGCTCGGTGAGCATCCAGTTCATTGCAAGGCATCATCCAGAGTGGACACCTCAGTCATCAAGTCCGCAGCAGCATCTAGCATCGGCAAGAGCAGCAAGGCACCGCTGCCTTCGCCCAAGCGCAGGTCCCACTCGAGCCATGGGCGCAGTTGCAGGTGTTGCAGGGCGTGCTGATGGAGCGGTTCGGAGCCGCGATGCGAGGCTAGCCAAGTGCGGCGAGCCGCGGGCGCATGCACAGTGACCAGCAACGCTGCAGCTGCGGCCAGAGCTCCATCCAGAATCACTACAAGTCCAAGCTCGGCCGCACGCTGCATGCAGCCGGCCATGGCCACCAACTCGGCGCCGGCCACGGCGCGCAGTTGCCCCGTCAAGTGTTTGTGACAAAGGCGTGCACGGTCCACCATGCCGGCCACCGCGGTGCGCTTGCGCGCAAGTTGCCCGTCGTCGGCTCCGGCACCGCGCCCCACCAAATCCTCAGGCGGCAGCTGCAGCACCAGCGCAGCAATGGCCGCGGCGCTGGCCGTATTGCCGATGCCTACCTCGCCGAGCACCAGCACACGCACACCTTGCGCAGCAGCGCGTTCGGCTTCTGCTTGGCCATTCGCCCAACACGCCGTGTGCTCTTCGCTGGTGAGCGCATCGTGCACCAGCATGTCACGTACACCTGACACCACCTTGCTGGTGTGCGTCTCAATGCTTGCGTGGGCACTGGCGAATTGCGGGTCATGGGCCAGCCCCACATCCACAATGCGTGTTGTGGCTTGGAAGCGGCGTGCCCAGACACTGGACACGCCGCCGCCACGCGCCAGAGTGCGCGCCACCAAAGCGGACACATGCGAAGGCCAAGCACTGGTGTGCACAGCCGAGGCGTAATCCGCGCACCACACGAGATGCAAGCGGGGACTGGTCACGGGACGCACAGTCCCTTGAGCCATGCACAACGCGATCGCTAGCTCTTCCAAACGCCCGAGACTCCCGGGCGGCTTGGCCAAAGCGTCCAAGCGACGGCGTGCCTCCGCTTGCAGCTCGCCTGCGTTCACCATGCGACTTGCGTCGTGGCACCCACGGGACGATCAAGGTTTGTGCGCACCAAGGCTTGCCAGACACGGCCCGGCAGGCCGGGCCCTTGGTTGCTAATCCCCAAGCTGCCGTTGCCACTCGCATCGAGTTGGACGATGCCCGAGCGCCGCATGGCACTCAGTTGCAGGCCGCTGTGCAGCTGGAACCAAGGCAGCGCGGTGATGGTGTTGGTCGAAGACCAAGCGCTGGCCGGCGCCGAAATGAGCACTGCGGTGGCAAAGGGGATCCCGCCTGCAACCGAGAGTGTCGCGATGCCGGCACCGCTGGCGCCCGGCCCCGACACGCTAAGCTGCGGTTGCACCGGCACGATGCCTTGCACACGCATCACGCCCGTCACGAAGTCCGACGCAGCATAGGTGTAGGTAGAACCCGCAGGCGCAAACGGCTGCAACGCGCCCGTAGTGCCTGCGCTGGTGCGCAAGCCCACGCCACCGAGATAGTCGGTCGAGCTAGCTAGCACGGACTTCAAGGCCCCATCGGCACGATGCAAGCGCACGCGGCTCAAGCCACCGAAGAGGCTTTCGACCACGATCAAGTCACCACTGCGCGCGTCGAGGCTCACATCCGCAACACCATCGAGCCCCGTGATCACCGCCACGGCACTGGCATCACTCAAGGCGCCCGCGGCAACTTGGGCCGCGCTCCAACGCTGGACGCTGAACGCGCCAGCCGGAGCGGGAAAGAACGGCGACTGCGTGCCGTAGTACAAATCACCGGCTGCACTCACTGCCACAGGACCCGAAGGACCGGCAACGGAGCCCAGCACGGTCGTCGCACCCGTAGCGAGGTCCACACGCAACAAGCTGTTGCCGCAACCAAACCCACAAGTGGCCGCCGAGACGATGGCATGTCCTGCGCCATCAAAGGTCGCGTCGTAGTTGAAGGCTGCCGTTGCCAACAACGTGGCCGGTCCAGCCGGTAGGACAAACTCCCACAAACCGCCGTTGCTGCTCTCGCCTAAGAGCAGCGTCGCATTGTCGGGCTGCAAAGCGATGAACGAGGGGAACACCGCCGAGGGAAACACCGTGGTCGTCACCAGTGCAGCACCGGCTTGGTCGCGCACCACGACCACCGAGCCATCGAAGGACGCCCAACCACTCGGAATCACGGTCACCACCTCGCTCGTGGAGAGAGCGATCGGTGCCTGCGGTGCCACACCAAAGTCGTAGTGGTCTGCACGCACAGCGGCGGCTAGCACCACACTCACGAAACACAGAGACTTGATCATCGTCAGCCTGTTCGAAATGTCCGTTCGAAACAGCCGACTGCGAACCAAAACGACCACGCGCACACCCTCACTGCGAGGGCCTTACGCGCGGGCTTTCGTCCGAAGCCAGCGGGGTTCGACCGAGGCCACACGGCCACGGTCACGGAGCACACGACGGATATCCTGACTCACCGCCCGCACGCGTCGCAGTCTTCCCAAAGGCATGCTGCTCAGGTGAGCAACCGCTCCAGTGACCGGCCTAGCGTAGCCAGGCCCCGACGATGCGTTGATGGCGGCTCACAGTGGCGGGACCGTGCAGGATTCACACCTGCTTCCCCGACTGGGCGCTCGCGTTTCTAGTTGTCAAACAGACCTCACCACGAGACGCGCAAGCTGTCAAGCGCAGGCCGACTCAGTGGTTCGAAAGTGTCTCTGCTGCATGCACATCGAGCAATCCCGGAACGGTGTCGGCGAGCGAAGTCAGCACCCGTTCCGAAGTCGTGCCGACGATGTGCTTGTCAGCGAAGGGCTGACCTGCCACCAAGGCGACTCCGATCATGACTCCCGCAAAGACCACGACACCCGTGGCCAGCCCCAACAGGGCGCCGCCCACGCGATCGACACTGGTGAGCTCGGCCGCCTCAATTTGTTCGCGACCAATGCGGCCAACCAAGGCCACCACAAAGAAACCGACCGACACGATGAAGACCCACACGAGGCCGTCCGCCACGGACGCATCCAAGCCGGTGAACATGTCCATCATGGCGGGAGCCGCGCGCGGCGCGAGTGCACGCGCCACAGCTACCGTGGCGATAGCGCCCAACAAGCGCACGGTCTGCCACCACAAACCTCGCCGCGAGCCGAGAAAACCAAACACCGCGAGCAGCACAAGGCCAACCGCGTCGATCCAGTGAAAGGAGATGGGTTCTGCGAGGGCGATCATGGAGATACTTGTGATGCCCTTTCTGCTGCGCCCATGCAAACCCAAAACAGCATGCATAGACTGTAGGGCCGACCGGAGCCGCCCTGTGACCACCACGCCGATGGAAGACTGCCTCGCACGCCTCGGCGTGCTCATCCTGCGCGACGACGAGCTCGCCGCGCGTTTCGCCGCCACGATCCCCGAGTTCTATGGCCCGCCCAATGCTGGCACTGCGGCCGCGGTCTCGCCGGATGTCGCCTCGCGGCGCCGGCACTTGGAATGGTTCGTGTGCGAGTCGGCAGGGCCGGATGGGCCGACGATTGACCTGTTGCGGGCTCAACTGGGAGAAGCCAGCGGCCTAGAGGATGAAGGCACCTACCGTGCCTTGCGTGACAGCCACACCGGAGTCTTTGAAGTCACCGGCGTCAAACCCGGAGAGGGCTTCTGGCTGCGCGATCTGGGCTCGCTAGGGGAGTACCCCATCCGCGAGGCCTCCGCCAGCACCCAGGTCCAGACCGGCGATGTGATCGCGGGGCGTTTGTTCCCCTTGGGTGATGCGGACCATGCGCTAGCCCATTCCTCGATTGTGCGCCGCTCACCGACCTTGGCAAAGGCGCTGCGTGCCGACTTGGACGAAGCACGCAAGGTGCGCCGCGGTGTGGTGCGCATCGGTGGCAGCGAGCTCGAGGCGATGTTTGCCGGCGCGGTGACGGGTGCTGCCGAGGCCCAAGACGCCATCGCCGAGGCGCGCAAGCTGCTGCATGAGGGTGGGATCGCGCCGCTCGACATCGAACGTTGGCTGCAAGATTTGGCCGACGCGTCCTTCGATGCCAAGCGCATCGTGCATGGCGCCGACGATGCCTTGGCACCCATTCTGGATGCGCTCGCCTTTGACACCAGCGTGGATCTGGATGCCGCGCGCAAGGTGCTGATCACGGCGTGGCATGCCTTGTCCACGCGTGGCCCAGGCACTGGCAAAAGCGTGCAGCCCACTCCGCCGCCGCGTGCAGGACACGAAGAACGCGCCAGCACGGACGTAGAGACAGCCCTCAAGCACTTCCAAGCTGGTACACGCGAAGGTCGCCCGTTGACCTTGATGCTCGATGAGCTCGAGCGCGACTTGGGCCTGGCTGCAGAGCCGGACGAAGACGAGCTGGCTCCGGCACCTGATTTCCCTGGGGTCGTGGGTGCGATGATCGTCGAATTCCTGTGGGAAACAGCACAAGAACACGGTCCCGCACGCGCTGCCGAGCTGCGCATTCTGGAGTCGTTGGGCGACAGCGCGCGCGAAGTGGGCGTGTTTGAAAACCTGACGGCGCGCGATTTGGCGCGCTGGGCTGGTGTCTATGCAGTGGATCGCGGTGTGGTCAGCACAGCTACCGATGCACAGCAGCTGGTCGCTGCGCTGCGCAAGTTCTGCCGCTGGGCGCGCGAGGTGCATGAGATCGAGCTCGGCGACGAAGGCGAGCACCTGTTAAAGAAACTTGACAGTGAGCTGCCGCGCATTGCCGAGGCCAACGCACGCCGCACGCGCGCATCCGAAGGTGGTGAGCTCGCCGAGCTGTTGACGCTGGAAGTCGACGGCAAGGCGGAGGTGCGCTACGAAGGCAGCGTGCGCACCGTGCGGCTCGATGTCAGCTTGGTGCCGTGGCTCAAGGCCGGCGACATGCTGCGCGGGCGTCCGGACGACGAAGGTCGTTTCGCGCTGTACTCGGCGCACCCGAGCTTCCGCACATAGACCGCCTGTGATAATGATCAAAATTGGTCATTATCACCCAGCATATCACTGGCCGCCCTGCACGGGCACCTGCACTTCGCAGACCAATGACTCCATGGGTGTCTGCGGACCAGGCTGCACCAAATACACTTCACGCACCGGGCCAGCCTCGACCCAACGCATCGAGCGCATGTACTTCAACAGTCCGGGCAACACGCGCGGTGCCTCGGGATAGGCTCCCGCGGCAAAGGCGTACACCACGGTCGCCTGCGGCAAGAGATCCAAACGGACCGCCTTGGCCGCCGCTTGGTTGGCTTGATCCACTGAACCGGCGTCGATGGGCAGGCAGACCCTGGAGCGCAGCTCGGCGGCAGCCACCTGACCCGGGTCGTCGTAGTACAGCCCGAACGGCGGACCGGCGAGCTCGATGCCAGAGTCCTTGGCGATCTGGGCCAACTGGGGCAGCGCGCGCATGGTCTCGACATAGCTGCCGCGGTGCTCGAAGTAGATGTAGGGCTGCTCGAGGCGCTCTTTGAAGTTGGCGTTGACGCTGGTGTAGGGGGCGCGCGTCAGAGGCAGATCGACGGCCGGCACAGGTACAGGCACGGGCGACGGGGCGACTTGACCGTCCCGCGAGCGACAAGCCGTGAGTCCCACAAGGAGAGCGAGTGCGAGCGGAGCCGACTTCATGCAGGCAGAGTGCAGAAGGCTAGGGCAAGAATCCAATCCTAGTTGTGTCTGATAATGTACGTTCTGATACTTTTGAATGCCTCTGGCGGGGGCGGCAAGGCACATTTGCCCCTCGGACGATTCTGGTACCGTACCGCGCGCATGCTCACCTTCGAAGGCCTCACCCCCGGTCTCAGCGCCACCTCACCGTGCACGCCCGTGACCGAGGAGATGGTCAGCCAGTTCGCGGCCCTGACTGGCGACGACAATCCCCTGCACCTAGACGCGGCCTACGCACGGCGCACTCCGTTTCGAGGCCGCATTGCCCATGGCGCCTTGGTCGCCTCCATCGGCGCCGGGTTGGCCTGGCGCATCGGCTGGTTCAACGACACCATCGTCGCCATCGAAAGCACCTCGGCGCGCTACCTCAAGCCCGTGCCGTTCCCCGAAACCTTGCAACTAGACCTGACCGTCCTCGAACGGGACCCAGCACCCCACGCTCGCCGTGGCTGGGTCCGGCTCGGCCTATCACTGCGCAACAGCCGCAGCGAGGTTGTGCTCGAGGGCGAATGGCGAGTGCTCATGAAGCGCGACGGCGCCTGAAAGACACCCATGGCTAAAAAGAACTGCTTCATGAATGCTGCCCGGCCCTGCGACCTAACCTGCAAGGCCGCCTTTGAAGTCGACGATCCGGTCGACAATGTCGACTGCCAGTTCGTCTGGTTGGCGTTTCACTTTGGCGAGAGCCTCGTGGAGCTGCGCAAGACCTTGGACATGCAAGCCGGTAGTGCCAGCAACCCCAGCCCCGGCCCCAAAGGCCCCAAGGGCTTTCCGTTCAACTGAACGATTCTCGCGTCGAGCCCCTGCAACGCACGCGCGCAGATGTGCCGTGCATATGGACAGGGCGCGGGCGCGTGAACTACTCTGCAGCGTGTCTAGCTACCCCCGACTAGATACCTACACCCGACCCGTACCTGAACTACTCGATGCCGACCTGGCTACAGAAGATCCTCTCGTCCTCGCTGGGCAAGAAGTACATCACAGCCATCACGGGCTTGCTGCTCGTGCTGTTCTTGGTGGCCCACCTCGCTGGCAACCTGACGATCTACGCCGACAAGGACGGTAGCGCGTTCAACAGCTATGCCCATCTGATCGAGTCGAACCCGCTCTTGCCGCTGGCAGAAGCTGGTTTGTTGGTCTTGTTCTTGGCCCACATCGGCTTGGCCGTCCGCGTGACGATCGAGAATCGCCGTGCGCGCCGCAGTCGCTACGCCGTAGCGAATGACAAGGGCAAGAAGACCACATCCTCCGCGACGATGATCTGGACCGGCCTGATTGTGTTGGGTTTCCTGATCCTGCACATTTGGAACTTCCGCATCGGCAAGGAGCTCGCGGGCGAGTCAGGAGATTTGTACACACTCGTCAAGAGCGAGTTGCGTCAAGGCTGGACACCTTGGGCGTATGTGGTGGGTATGGGAGCTCTCGGTTTCCACCTGTGGCACGCGTTGCGCAGTGCCTTCCAGACGCTGGGCGCTGCCCATCCGTACCTCGATGAAGCTTGGGAAAAGCTGCGTTGGCTGGCCGTGGTGCTCGCACTCGGCTTCGCCTCGTTCCCCTTGTACTTCCTCTTCTACACCTGATCGCGCGGCACCTATCCACCTATGGCTACTCAGGAAGCTGCTACCACGACCTCTCCCGCACAGAATGTGCACCCCAAGCTCCAGTCCAAGAGCCCGAGCGGCCCGATGGCGGAGCGTTGGACCAAGCACAAGTTCGATCTCAAGCTGATCAACCCTGCCAATCGCCGCAAGTTCAAGGTGTTGGTGGTAGGCACCGGACTCGCTGGCAGCGCCGCTTCGGCCACGCTGGCGGAGATGGGCTACAAGGTCACGACGCTGTGCATTCATGACTCGCCGCGCCGCGCGCACTCGATCGCGGCTCAAGGCGGCATCAACGCCGCGAAGAACTACCCCAACGACGGCGACAGCATCTTCCGTCTCTTCTACGACACGGTGAAGGGCGGCGACTTCCGCGCACGCGAAAGCAACGTGCACCGCTTGGCCGAGTGCTCGACGCAGATCATCGACCAATGCGTCGCCCAAGGCGTGCCGTTCGCGCGCGAATACGGCGGTTTGCTGGCCAACCGCAGCTTTGGTGGCGCGCAAGTCAGCCGCACCTTCTATGCACGCGGACAGACGGGCCAACAGTTGTTGCTCGGTGCCTACAGCGCGCTGTCGCGTCAAGTCGGCTTGGGCCGCATCAACCTGCGTCCGCGGCGCGAGATGCTCGACCTGGTGGTCGTCGATGGCGTGGCGCGCGGCGTGATCGCGCGCAACTTGGCCACCGGCGAGATTGAGAAGTACGCCGCGGATGTGGTGCTGATGTGCACCGGTGGCTACGGCAACGTGTTCTATCTCTCGACGAACGCGAAGAACTGCAATGTCACGGCGACGTGGCGGGCGCACAAGCGCGGCGCCTACTTTGCCAACCCGTGCTTCACGCAGATTCACCCGACTTGCATCCCCGTCTCGGGCCATTACCAAAGCAAGCTCACCTTGATGAGTGAGTCGTTGCGCAATGATGGTCGCGTGTGGGTGCCGTCAAAAATGTCGGACACGCGCAGCCCGGAGCAGATTCCGGAAACCGAACGCGATTACTACCTCGAGCGCAAGTACCCGAGCTTCGGCAACTTGGTTCCGCGCGACATTGCCTCGCGCAGCGCCAAAGAGCAGACCGATGCAGGCAAGGGCGTGGGCAGCACCAAGATGGCTGTGTTCTTGGACTTCCGCGATGCCATCACCCGCGATGGCGAGGACGCGATTCGTGCGCGTTACGGCAACCTGTTCCAGATGTACGCACGCATCACGGGCGAGAACCCGTACAAGACGCCGATGCGCATCTACCCGGCGGTGCACTACACCATGGGTGGCTTGTGGGTGGACTACAACCTCGAGTCGACGATCCCCGGCTTGTTCGTGTTGGGCGAAGCCAACTTCTCGGACCACGGCGCGAACCGCTTGGGTGCCAGCGCGTTGATGCAAGGCTTGGCCGATGGCTACTTCGTCATTCCGGCCACGATCGCAGCGCACCTGGCTGGTCGCGCTTTGCCGGCGGTGACCGAAGACCATCCGGAGTTCCGTGCGGTGGCCCAACAGGTGACCGATCGCACGCAGCGTTTGCTTGGCATCAAGGGCAAGCGCTCGGCCGATTCCATTCACCGCCAGCTGGGCAACATCGTGTGGAACCAGATCGGCATGGCGCGCACTGCGTCCGGCCTGCAGAGCGCGATGCGCGACATCGCGGCCCTGCGCGAAGAGTTCTGGAACAACGTGAATGTGCCGGGCTCCGGCGCTGACCTGAACCAACAGCTCGAGAACGCCGGCCGCGTCGCCGACTTCCTCGAGTTCGCGGAGCTCACCGCGCGCGACGCGTACGAGCGTGAAGAGTCGTGTGGCGGCCACTTCCGTGAGGAGCACCAAACTCCGGACGGTGAGGCGCAACGCGACGATGTCAAGTTCCAGCACGCGGCTGCGTGGGAATACAACGGCGAAGGCAAGCCCGAAACGCGCAACATCGAGCCGCTGACCTTCGAAGTTGTGAAGCCGGCCCAACGCAACTACAAGTGAGGTGACCTCCATGTCCGAATCCATGCACATCACTCTCAACGTCTGGCGCCAAAAGAACGCTCAGGAAGAAGGCCGTCTCGAGGCCCACGCGTGCGACGTGTCCCCCGACATGTCCTTCCTCGAAGTGCTCGATGTCCTGAACGACAAGTTGGTGTCGGAAGGCAAAGAAGCGATCGCCTTCGAACACGATTGCCGCGAGGGCATCTGTGGTTCGTGCAGCTTGGTCCTGAACGGTCAAGCCCATGGCCCGCACAAGAACACCACCACGTGCCAGCTGCACATGCGCAGCTTCAAGTCCGGCGACAACATCACGGTCGAGCCGTTCCGCGCCGCGGCCTTCCCGGTGTTAAAAGATCTTGTCGTCGATCGCAGTGCCTTCGATCGCATCCAACAGTCCGGCGGCTACGTCAGCGTCAACACCGGCTCAGCCCCGGCAGCCAATGCGGTGCTGGTACCCAAGGACGACGCCGACAGCGCCATGGATGCGGCGCAGTGCATTGGTTGTGGCGCCTGCGTGGCCGCGTGCCCGAACGCCTCGGCCATGTTGTTTGTGTCGGCCAAGATTGCGCACCTCGGCTTGCTCCCGCAGGGACAGCCCGAGCGCAAGAAGCGCGCCCTCGCCATGGTGTCTGCCATGGACCGTGAGGGGTTCGGCAACTGCTCGAACCACTTCGAGTGTGGCGCCGCTTGCCCGAAGGGCATCTCGGTGGCGAACATCGCCCGCCTCAACCGCGACTGGCTGGGGGCGGTCCTGACCGAGCGCGAAGAGCGCAAGGACCAGGGCGACTGATCTTCCGGTTTCGCTACGTCGCGCGTCGACCCAGGCGAAATCGGATACGAAATCGAAACACGGCAGAGTGGGGCGCGTCCCCTTCTCGGGCGTGTGGACACGCAGGGCAGCCTGAAAACCCGCTTCTGTACAGAAATCGGGGTCTCGGTTACGCCTTGGCCCAGTGTTTGTAATCTAGAGCACGCTCAGAACCCAAGCTCGACGCTCCGCGTTGGGCAGATCGCCAACTACCCATGAAGAAACTGCTCCTCCTCGGCGCCCTGCTGGTGTGCGGCTCGCTCGCACTGCAGGACACCACGATTGGTCACGGCGGCACCTACCGCGGCCCCGGCGACACCGTACCTCCGGGTGGCGGTGGTGGCGGTGGCGGCGGTCCTGGCCCGTCCACGCCCGGACCCAGCTCGCCCGGCCCGTCGACGCCTGGACCCAGCTCGCCTGGTCCTTCGACTCCTGGACCGTCGACTGGCGGCCCTGCAGCTGGCCCGCGCGGCCCGGTGACGGGTCCTGCTGCTTCGGGTCCGGACCTGACGCTGTGGGAGTTCTGGTGGGGTTTCAACAAGGACAAGTACCTCAACCTGAAGGAAGCCATCCACACCGGTGGCGTGGCCTCAGGTTCGGACGAGTTCTTCAACCCGGGTGCCAAGGACAAGGCTAAGAACGCCTTGAAGCCCAGCGAGGAAACGATCCGTTCGAAGGTCGTCCCCGCGCTGAAGGAAGCGCTCGAGAAGGAACGCGCCAACGACATCATCGACGGCACGCTGATCGCCCTCGCCAAGATTGGCGATGTGAAGAGCGAAGATGGCTCGAGCGAGTTCGAGCCGATCATCGCCAAGTTCCTGGGTGATTCGAGCCAGCAGATCGCGGAGACCGCGGCTGTGTCGCTCGGCATCCTGGCCAACGATGCATCGATCGCCAAGCTCAAGGACTTGATGCTCGACACGCCGGAGGGCCGCAAGCTCGTCGGTTCGAACCAAGTGGCGATGCGCACGCGTGCGTTCGCTGCCTACGGTTTGGGCTTGATCGGTGCGCGCACCACCAAGAACGAAGCCCGTCAGGACATCATGAAGGCGCTGGTCGACCTGCTCGAGAAGCCCGACATGTCGCAACCCGACGTGAAGGTCGCCGCCATGTTGGCGATTGGTCTGGTGCCGATCGACAACGATGCCGGTGACGGTGGCAACTCGGCCGAAGCCAATCAGTCGCGCCAGGGTCAGCTCAAGTACCTCAAGCGCTACTTCCAAGACAGCAACAAGGACTATCGCGTCCGTGCGCATGCACCGACCTCGATGTGCAAGTTGCTCAAGGATGCCTCGCCCGAGGAGAAGCAAAGCGTTTCGAAGTTGCTGGTCGAAGCCATCGGCAAGAACAGCAAGGAACGCGATGTCGTCCAGCAAAGCTGCGTGCTGTCTCTGGGCATCATCGGCGACACGGACAAGGACAAGATGGACGTCGAGATTCGCGAAGCGCTCAAGCGCATCAGCGATGACGGCGATCTCCAGTCGAAGAACTTTGCCATGGTGGCCTTGGGCCAAGTCGGTGGTCGCCCGGGTCAGGGCGAAGGCAACGAAGACGGCCAAAAGGAATGCCGCAACTTCTTGCTGACCTCGTTGACGAAGGGCAAGAACCACATCAAGCCGTGGGCCGGTATCGGCGTCGGCGTGATGGAACGCGCTCTGCTCGACGCGGGTTTGACGCCCTCGGCCACCGCCAAGGAAACGCTGCGCGAAACGCTGAAGGACGCTGGTTCGCCCGAGCATGTGGGCGCGTACGCCATCGCCGTGGGTATCTCGAAGGACCCCGAAGCCAAGACCATCTTGGCCGAGAAGTTCGAGAAGACCTCGGAAGACGGTGCGCGCGGTCACGTGGCCGTGGCCATCGGCATGATCGAAGCCCGTGACTTGATTCCCACGATCCAAAAGGTCGTCAAGGAATCGAAGTACAAGCCGGACCTGCTCAAGCAGACGGCCGTGGCGCTCGGTCTGTTGGGTGACAAGGAACTGGTGCCCGAGCTGGTGACGATGCTCGAACAAGCCAAGAGCTTGGCCTCGCAAGCGGCCATTGCCTCGGGCTTGGGCTTCATCGGTGACTCGCGCTCGATCGATCCCTTGGTGGCCATGCTCAAGCGTAAAGAAGGCTTGACGGACACCGCGCGCGGCTTCTCGGCCGTGGCGTTGGGTATCGTGGCCGACAAGGAACTGTTGCCCTGGAACGCGAAGCTGTCGGCGGATATGAACTACCGCGCTTCGGTGTCGACGCTCCAAGGCGAAGGCGGCACGGGTATCCTCGATATCCTCTGACCTGGCGTGGCCGCAGCTGCGGCTAGCATCACTACGCTGCCCGCTCGGGGACTACCCCGGGCGGGCAGTTGCTTTAGCCAGCCCTAGCCACGCCAAGACGAGCGTCACCAAGGCCAAGGCTGCGCACGCCACTTGCGCCCGCTGCACGCTCTGCTCGCCGTCACCATCACGCGCAACGAGCTCGGTCACTTGCGCTTCCAGCGCGAGCAAGCGCTCCGCAGAGGTCGAGGTGGCGCTGGTCTTGAGCCGCTGCAACGCAGTCGCTGCGCCTTGGCCATCGCTGAGTGCCACAGCGAGCTGCAACTCATACTCCGCCAGCAGTGCGTCGTTGGGATGCGCCACACCGGCTGTCAAGGCCAGTTGACGAGCGGTGTACAAGTCCCCCGCTGTCCACGCAGCGTACACGCGCTGTTGCCAAGCCTCAGCCTGCGGATCGGCCTGAGGATGGGCCGAGGCGGCACACACCAAGACAGCACTCACGAGCCAGCTCAAGGCGCGACCTCTCCGCGCGCCACAGCCCGTGCCCTGGACAGCGAACGCGCACCCAAGGCCTCGAGCGGCGCGCAGTCATCGCTGAGCACGGATTCGAGCGTTGCAGGCGGCGCCACCACGCAGTGCATCTCCGGTCGGGCGATGGCGCGCAACAAGGCATCAAAGCTCTCGTTGCCAGTCACCAAGTGCGCCGGATCCGGAACCTGCGCGTGCTTGCGTGCAATCAGCACCGCGTTGCGCGCAAAGGGCACGCGCCACACATGCACTTCGGCCCCAAAGGCTTGCGCTAGCGTGCGCGCCAAGGCCTGGAGAAGCGGATCCTGCAAGCCGAACGAGCCCACATTGGCCAGCAACCAACCACCTTCTGTCAAACGGTTTTGACAGAGCGTCCAAAACTCCAACGTGGCCAAATGAGCCGGAATCTCGGTTTGGTTGCGATAGGCATCCACCACCAGCACATCCACGCTCCGGGCTGCGTGCTGCAGGTACATGCGTCCATCGACACCGGACAAGACGCGCAAGCGTGTGCCATCGCGCGGCAAATCGAGGTAGGTGTGCGCATACTCGACCACCAAAGGATCGAGTTCGGCACCTTCACCCGTCAGCTGCATGCTGGCGGGACGCACACCGTCCACCACGCGCCACGCTGTGCCGGCTCCCAAGCCAATGATGCCCATGTGCAGGCGCTCACGCGCGGGCTCGGCCAGCACAGGCAGTGCGAACAGGTCGTAGTAGTACCCGTTGCTCAACAGGCCGGGGGTGGGGCTCCACACGCTTTGGAAGGAGTCGAAGCTCTCATTGACCTGCAAAAAGCGCCACGGCGGGTTACCTAAGGCCACTTGCTCGACCACGCGCACGCTTTGCAGCGCGGACTCACCTTGCGCCAAGACGCGCACGATGGGGCTAGGGGCAGGCGAGGCTACAGCCTCATGCGTGGCCATGCCCGCCAACGGCACCAACCACAGCAAACCCAGCAGCTGGCGCTGCGTGAGCGCCACGATCACCCCTACGAGCACAAGCACGCCACCCGCCACCGTGAAGGTCAGGACCAAGCCCAAGCTCGGCACCAACACATGCGTGGCCACGAAGGTTCCGAGCAGTGAGCCCAGTGTGGAGGCGGCCAGCACGAAGCCGCCGGCGCTGCCAGCATGGGCCTGTGTGGCGCGTGTCCACCACTCGACAATCAAGGGCGAAACACAGCCCAAGGCCACCATAGGGGGTAAGAACACCAAGCCCGCGGTGGCGAGGCTCCCCCACTGCAGCACGCCGTCGGCAGCATCCAGAGCCAAGTTCGCAGGCAGGAACCACTGGGCGTACCAGGCGACGAGGTGCGGTGCGGCAGCGAGCAGAAGGCCTCCCGCACACAGCGCTCGACTCAGCACCGTCCAAGGCGCAGCACCGTTGGCCCAACGCGCTCCGAGCAGATACCCCAGCGACAGCGCCAACAACACGACGCCGATCACATTGGTCCACACAATCGTGGAGGCACCAAACCAAGGGGCGAGCAAGCGGACAGCCGCCAACTCGCCCGCCATAGTCGCGGCACCCGCTAAGAACGCGATAGACGCGCCCAGCACGCGCACATGCGGCCGGTGCACGCCGGTCAGTCCCGTCACTTGCCGGCTTCCTTGTCCTTCTTCGGCGGGGGCAAGTCGTACTCCTTGAAGTTCACGTAGATCTTGCCCGGGTCGTTACGGCCCTTGTAGATCAGGCCCATGGTGCGCTCGAGGTTGCGCGGGATCGTGCTGTTCGACTCCACCCCGTTGCACACCACCTTGACGGGCTTGTCGAGGTCCAGCAGCACATCGTTCATGTACAGCGTGACCTTGGTGACGCCTTCGCCAGTGACGGTGACGGTGTTCGTGGCGCGATCGGCTGTGGCCTTGATCCACGCAGTCCCTTGGCCGTCCCACGAGGTCTCGATCCAGTAGGCGCGCTTGGGTGAAGGCACACCCGGCCAGAGCACGATTTCTGTCGGGTTGGCAGCGCGCTTTTGCACGCCGATCCAGGCCCACACATCGGCTTCGTTGCCGTCGGCTTTGACGGTGCAGTTCTTGTACCCGAGCTTGTCGTTCGCATCGAGGAAGGCCGTAGCGTTCGCACCCGCACCGCAGAACAAGGTCGGCAGGTTGCGGAAGTTCTCGTTCGTCACCGCCAGCGTGTCGCCAGCGCGACCGATGATGCCGGCAAAACGATCCGGGAAGCGCGAGCCGAAGACCAGCGCCGTGCCCACGCTTTGGCCGCGACCGCACAGGAAGATCTTGTCGAAGTCGATCGCGTGGCTGCGCGTGATGGCTTCGGGACCATTCAACAAGGTGAACAGATTGCCTGTGCCGGTGGGCTTGCTGGCGCCTGCATCGGCGTCGTTCCAATCCGCTTCGTTCTCCGGCAGCGGAATGCACAGCAAAACGGCCTTCTCACGCAAGCCCGGATCCATCCAGTCTTCCATGAGGTGCTGCTCGGGCTTCTGACCCTTATCAGGGAAGCACACGAGCAACGGATAGGCCTGACGCGGGTCGTACTTGGCCGGCGTCCATACCGCGTACTCGAGCTTGGCCTTGTCGTCCCAATAGGCGGGCACCGTGTCCTTGTGCACCTTGCCCTTGACGACGCGCCCCTTGCTGTAGTCGTAGCTGGCCCACACGGCACGGCCCAAGTCCCCCGTCAGGGCGAGCGTGTTGCGCTTGGCCTTCTTGTCGAGCTTCTCAATCTCTTTGGCGAGCTCTTCGTAGGCCTTGGAAATACCTTTGTTCTCGTTACTGGCCTTCACCCAAGCCTGAATGCTCTTACCGAGCGCGGCATGGTCGGCAGGCTTCAGAACTTCCTCGACCGGCGCGAAAGCGGCGGCGACGAAGGCGATGGACAAGAGCAGCAGGGATCGCTTCACGGCACTCACTCCTTGGGTCTGCGGTACGCCGTCAGAGTAGTCGGCGGCGCTAGCTTCGTCACCTATAAGTTCCGCGCCATCTAGCCCGGTCGTTGATCGCGTAGCGGCCACAGGATCTGCGGGCCGTTATCAAAGGCCAATTCCCGCGGCAGTGCGTCGAGATCGAACCACGCGGCGTCCTCCACATCGGGACCGGGGCGCAGGTCAAAGGTGGTCGGTGTGCAACGGAACACGGCCAGATTGGCCGGGCGGTGGGGACTGGGGATCCACAAAAGGGCGTGCAGCCCTTGGATTTCGACCTCCAGGCCGCATTCCTCACGGATCTCCCTGCGGGCCGCCTCCTCAGCGGGTTCATCGATCTCTTGATAGCCAGCAGGCAGCGCCCATTGGCCGGCGCAGGGCTGGATGGAGCGGCGCACCAGCAGCACGCGCCGCTCGGCCAGAATCAGCCCCGCGGCAGCGCTAGCGGGATTGAGCCAATGCACCCAGCCGCAAGTGGCGCAGGCGCGGCGGTCGCGACCCTCAATCGCCCGTGGCGCTGTGGGCGTGCCACAATGCAAGCAGTGTCGCGAGTCGTGGATCATCGTGGGAGCATCCTAGCCCAGAACCTACACTCTGGGACGGTCACGCGCATGCAACGACTCCTCGTACTCGGCTCCACAGGCTCCATCGGTCGCCAGACGTTGGATGTCGTGCGCAATGATCCTCAGGCCCGACGCATCGTGGGTCTGGCGGCGCGCAAAGATGCGCAGCAGCTGTTGGCGCAGGTACACGAGTTCCGTCCGCCCTTCGTCGCGCTGCTCGATGCCGAGGCCGCGGAGTGGTTGCGCCCTCAAGTGCCGCGCGAGACAAGTGTGCTGGCAGGTCCCGAGGCGTTGGTCGAGCTGTGCCAGATCGCCGAGTATGACTTGGCTGTGCATGGAGTGGTCGGTGCTGCCGGCGTGGCTCCCAGCGAAGTGGTGTTGCGACGTGGCAAGACACTGGCGCTGGCGAACAAGGAATCGTTGGTGGTTGCCGGAGCCCACTTGGTGCGCATGGCCCAAGAGTCCGGGGCCACGATTGTGCCGGTGGATTCGGAGCACTCGGCGGTCTTCCAATGCTTGCGCGGCGAGTCCATGCAGCGCGTGCGTAAAGTGATTTTGACAGCCTCTGGCGGTCCCTTGCGCACCACACCGCGTGAACGCCTCGCGCATACCACGGTGGAACAAGCGTTGGCCCATCCGAACTGGCGCATGGGGCCGCGCATCACCATCGGCAGCGCGACCTTGATGAACAAGGCCTTGGAGATCATCGAACTCCACCACTTGTTCGGTCTGGAGCGCGAGCGCATCGAGGTAGTGGTGCATCCCCAATCGGTGGTGCATTCGATGGTCGAGTTCGTCGATGGTTCCGTGATTGCTCAGTTGGGCCCGCCGGACATGCGCGTGCCGATCCACTACGCGCTGCATCATCCCGATCGCGCACCGTCGCCGTATGCCGGATTTGACGTGCGCAGCATGGCCAACTTGAGCTTTGAACCACCGGATCTAGAACGCTTTCCGGCCCTAGCGTTGGGTTGGCGCGTCATCGCCGAAGGCAGCGATGCGGGTGCCGTCTTGAATGCGGCCGATGAGGTAGCTGTAGAGGCATTCCTCGCCGGGCGCATCGGCTTCACGGACATCACGCGCCTGGTCGAGCGCGCCCTGACTCTGCGTCCGGGACTGGACCAATCCATCTCCGCCCTGCTGCAAGCCGATGCGCAAGCGCGCGAGTTGACCGCCAACCTCGTACACCAGACGGCTGCTGCACGCGCTGTCACCTAAGCACATGGACTGGATCTCTGACATCAGCCGCATCTTGCTCGTCGCTTTCGGCATCGGGCTCGTCATCTTCGTGCACGAACTAGGCCACTTCCTTGCCGCGCGTCGGTGCGGTGTGCGCGTGGAGACCTTCAGCTTGGGCTTTGGTCCCAAGTTGTTTGGTTGGAAGCGTGGCGACACGACCTACCAGCTGGCCGCTGTGCCGTTGGGCGGCTATGTGCAGATGAAGGGCGAAGGCGGACCCACGGAAGGCGAGCCTGCAGCAGCGCAGACCGGTGCCAACGCGACTGAAAGCGATGACTTGCGCGCCAAGAGTGTGGGCGCGCGCTTCTTGATCTTCTCGGGCGGTGTGCTGATGAACCTCGTGTTCGCGATGGTGGTGTTCCCCATCGTGTTCGCGATTGGTGTGCCCTTCCCTGAGCCGTTGCTGGGCCCGGCCGAGCCTGGTTCTGCCGCATGGAAGGCGGGCTTGCCTGCAGGCACACGCGTGCTCGCCGTCGATGACGAGCCGATGCGTGGCTTTGCGGACATCCCGACCGCAGTCGCGTTGCGCGCGCCTGAGGCTGCGACTCTGACCGTTTTGCTGCCGGGCGAAAGCGCTCCGCGCGAGGTGCAACTGCGCCCCGAGTGGAACGAGCAGATGAAGCTCTACACCGCGGGCCTGACACCCATGCCGGATCCGCAAGCACGCATCGTCGTCAGCAAGGCCGGTGCAGCCGAAGCGGCAGGCTTGGTGAGTGGCGAGCGCATCGTTGCTGTGGACGGAGCCCCCGCCACGCTCTCGGTCTTTGAAGCCCTGAGCGATCGCTTGGCGCGTGGGGAAGAGTTGCGCCTGCAAGTCGCCGGCGTGGACGGTACCCAGCGCAGCGTTGTCGTGCCGCCGACCTCTACGACCATCGCAGACAAGCCGATTGCAGGTGTTTCACCGGCTTGGAACCAAGTCTTGGGGCTGCGTGATGTCGATGGCCTGCAGGGCTTGGACCTGCGTGTGGGCGATCGCCTGCGCCAAGTGAACGGGCAGTGGATTCTGCAGCACTACGATCTCGATCGGGCCTTGTCACAAGCAAGCGGCGCGGTCGAGTTGGTCATCGAGCGCGAAGATAGCGTGCTGCGCCTGTCCAGTACTTTGGACAGCACTTCAGCCGCGCGTTTCGTTAAGTGCATCGCGCTAGGACAGGCTTCGGGCTCCAACCGCGTGTGGGCGCGGGCCGGTGGCGCAGCAGCCCAGGCCGGAGTCCTCAACGGCGACCGCATCGTCAAGATCGGCGAAGCCCGTGTAGCGGACTTTGAAGCCTTGCGGCAAGCCACTCAAAACGCGGGCAATGAAGCGCGGACTTGGACACTGGCTCGTACCGACGCACAAGGTGTGGAGCGCGAGCTACAAGTCACCGTCGCCATCGCTTCGTGGACCACCTGGGATGCAGGCTTCGCGCTCGAAGAAGCGCGTCACACGGTGCGCGCCACCGGCCCGCTGGATGCGGTCGCCATCGGCCTGCAATCCAGCTGGAAGTTCCTCACCGAAACCGCGCGCGTCTTGAAGGGGCTCGTGCTTGGCAATGTGGGCAGCTCGAATGTGGGCGGCATCATCACGATCGGCGTGGTGTCGCATAGCTTCGCGGAGTATGGCTTGGCGAAGTTCTTCTTCTTCCTGTGCATCCTGAGCCTCAACCTGGCCTTCTTGAATGTGTTGCCCATCCCCGTGCTGGATGGCGGGCACTTGTTCTTCCTCTTGGTAGAGAAGGTCAAAGGGTCCCCCGTCTCGGATCGCGTCATGGGTTGGAGCCAAACGGTAGGTGTTGCGCTGGTCGTCAGCTTGATGGTGTGGGTCACCTTCAACGACGTGGTGCGCTGGTTCTTCACCTGAACGCATGCGCGTGCAGCCTCTACTCGCGTTGGTGCGCATCTCGCTCCTGCCCGGAGCGCTGGCCGATGCCATTGCGGGTACTTGGCTCGCCTACCACGGTGTGTTTCCGGGTTGGGAACCGCTGCTGTGGCAAGCAGGTGCTTCTGTAGGGATCTACCACGGCGCGCTGGCGTTGAACGATTGGCGTGATCGCGAGCATGATGCGCGCACGCGCCCGACGCGACCGATCCCCTCGGGAGCGGTGCGGCCGCAGACGGCCTTTGCTGTGGGCGCGGCTCTCATGCTCGGCGGCGTGCTGTGCGCAGCACAGCTCGGCACACTCTCGACCATGTGGATGGCCGGCATCGCCGCTCTGGCCTTGCTGTACACCTTGGCAGGACGCGGACCGTGGCTCGGCCCCAGCCTGTTGGCCGCGTGTCGCGGCGGCAACCTGGGAGCAGCAGCGTGGCGTTGCGGCTCCTTGACAGAGCCAGTGACCTTGGCTGCGGTCAGCATCTACGCGGGCTATGTCTACGCGATCGGACGCCTGGGGCGCTTCGAAGATGGCGAAGCGCGCGATGAGACCGGACGCGCGCCGCAAGTGTGGTTGACAGTCAGCACCTTGCTGTTGCTGGCGGCCGGCGGGGTCGGCTGGCTAGGCGCAGACTTGTGGTTGCCGCGCCTGTGTGCGGCCATCTTGGTCGTGCTTGGGGCCAGCGGTTTGGTGCAGCATTTAGCCACAGGCCGACTCGCACAGCCGAAGCTCGTCGAGGCCGCCATGGGGGCCGTGCTGCGTCGCATGTTGTTGCTGCTGGCGGCGATGACCTTGGCCACGATCAAAGAGAACGAACAGAGCTGGTCCGCATGGCTTGCGGCGGCCTGTATCTTGAGCGGTTATTGGGTGGCCAAGTCGTTGCGCCGCATCGCACCGCCTAGTTAAGTGTGGGCAGAGTGCTAGAGCTGATCCTGCACAAAGCGCAGCGCGGCCTCGCGGTCGCCTACTACTCCGTCTAGCTGCGCTGTTTCCAAGGCGCGCAGCAGCTCGCCCAAGCGAGGGCCACGAGCAACACCCAGTTGCAGCAAGTCAGCCGCGCGTACATACGGTGCGGGATGCACCTCGGCCTCGGTCCAACTCTCTGCTTCGGCCCGCCAGGTGCGCAAGACGTGCGACTCAGGCTGTAGCCTGCAGACCAGTTCCCAAGCACAACGCTGGCCTACGCGGCGTGCCCACCGCACACGCACAGCACGGCTGGGCGGCGTGGCCGCAGGCTCGAGGTGCTGCTGCAGCTCGCACACAAGCTGCAAAGCATCCAGCAGCACCGCCTGCTCCTCTCCCGAACACTTGAGGCCTTGCGCCAAGCGCTCGGCGCGCTCGAGCACCAACGCCGGTGACTCCTCGGCCAAAGGCGCCGCCAGAGCAGCCAGCCAACCACCCAAGCCCAACTGATGAGGCCAGGCACGCATCAAGCGTGCGCGCTCGGCCACCTGCGGAAG
>CAIKQM010000441.1 GCA_903829565.1 uncultured Planctomycetota bacterium | reverse complement strand
TGTCCAGTCGTTTGGACAGCAGTGCCCGCGCTTTGGAGGCGGTCTCGCCGGTGGCGGTGCTGGCACGCGGGTACTCGATTACCTTTGTGGAGGGCAGCACAACACCGCTGACCGATGCGAATGCCGCCACCAACGGCGACACTCTGGTGACTCGTTTGTCGCATGGTGAGCTGCGTTCGCGCGTGGAGACGACCTCGTGACAACAGCCGTAGTGGCCGTGGTGGTGAACTGGAACGGGGGCGCACGCAACTTGGCGTGCGTGCGTTCTTTGGTGATCGGTGGCGTGCAGCCGAACGACATCGTTTTCGTCGACAATGGCTCGCGTGATGGCTCGTTGCAAGCCGTACAAGCCGCTCATCCCGACTTGACGTATGTGCTCAATTCCACCAACCTCGGGTTTGGTGCGGCCTCCAATCAAGGCTTGGCCGTGGCAGCTCAGCGTGGCGCGGAGCTGACGTTGTTCGTGAACAATGATGTCGAGATTGATCGCGTGATGTTGGTGCGCTTGCGTGAAGAGCTGGCTGTCAAAACCTCCGCCGGTCTTGCAGGGCCACGCATCTTGGATCGGGCCGACGATCGCCGCGTGTGGTCGGCCGGCGGCCGAGTGGATTGGCGCCAGAACTTGTCCAAGCTGTTGGGCCAAGGACAAGCGGATGGCGCCGCGTGGCGCACTACGCGTACGGTCGATTATGTAGCCGGGTGTGCCTTGCTCGGCCGTACAGAGCTTTTGACACGTCTCGGCGGATTCGACGATGCGTACTTTGCCTACATGGAAGACGTGGACCTGTGCTTGCGCGCACGCGCGCTCGGTGCACAGACCATTTGCGTAGGCGCCGCCATGGCGTGGCATGCGCCGAGTTCGGCTACAGGTGGTGGGTACAGCGCTCGCCGTAAGTACATGAATGCGCTCAATAGCTGGCGCTTCTTGCGGCGCCATGCCGGCCCGTTGCAGTGGCTGTCATTCTTGGTGTACGACTGCTTGAGCTGGCCGTTTGTGTTGGTGTTCGAGTCCTTGCGCGGTCGCCCCCGTGCTGCCTTGGCCAAAGGCTTGGGCTTGTTGCATGGGCTGTTCGGCCGGCGTGTGGAAGCGAGCTACATCGCCGATGGTGGCTCTTGGTTGTGGAGGAGTGCCAAGACGCCGTGAAGTGCTGCGCGTGGTTGCTGGTGGCGCTGGCGACGGCTGGGTGCGCGGCTCAGCGGCCCAAGACGTTGACGCCAGCAACTGCCCGAGATGCCACGCGGGATCAGACTTCCTCTGCGCCGGCTGAGGCCGCGTTGGATGAGATGCGCGCTGTGGATCAGGCCGATGCTCTGGCACAGCGCGGGCTGCAAGCGGTGGATGCGCGTGAGCGCCAAGCAGCCTTGGATGCGGTGCGGGACGATCTGCGCACCGGTGACTCACAGGCGGTTGCCGAGGCTTTGCTGGCGCTCTCGCGCTGGAGCGAATTGCCCTACGATCGAGCCGCCATGCGTGCGTTGGTGCTGCCGCACTTGGATGCCCCAGCCGGCTATGTGCGCCGCGCTGCCTGGTATGCGTTGTTGGCCGTGCGCTTGGAGCCAGCGGATGCGGCTCTCGCCGAGCGCTTGGTCGAAGACGAAGACCCGCGCGTGCGTGCGGATGCCACGCGCCTGTTGGTGTTGGCCAACAATGGCTTGGTGTCTGGTGCTGCGGAACAAGCGGTGCTGCGCGCGATCCTGCACGCGCCGACCTTGGTCGAGCGCAGACAGGCCATCCTTGGACTGCGTAGCGCTGAACTTGGTCCTGAATTGCAAATGCTGCTGCTGCAGCTGGCCCGCGAAGGGGACGACGATGTCCTGCGAGTCGTGTATGCGGCACTGCCGCGCAAGTCTGCTGCGACCGTGCAATGGTTGATGGAGACGCTGGTGCGCGACGAAGCGCGTCGGGCGCGAGCCGCCACCGCTTTGCTGCGTGGCGTGCCTGTAGAGCAGCAGGTGCTTGTGGCCGAGTCTGCTTTGCGCGCCTTGGAGAGCACGCCTGTGCAGCGTGCGGGGCTGTATGCTTTGCTTGACGCGTATGCGCAGGCCGAGCACGCGCCTGCGTTGCTGGCACTATGCGCAGGCGAGCAGGACTGTCTGCGCTTGGCGCAAAGGCTGCAAGAGCGCTAGCGATTGGCTTTGGTTTTGGCCTTGCTCTTGCTGGGTGCGACCTCTGCAGTCACGACCGGAGCCAGTGCATAGCGGCATTCCTTTTCCATCCGCTTGCGGTCCTTGGTGACAGCCGCCAGTAGCTTGGCTACCAACTCGTCGCGGCGCTCGTACAAGCGATAGCCGGCCACATCACGCAGATACCCCCGCGCGCTGGGATGCTTCTTGAAGAGCTCTTCACGGCCCATGCGCTCGGCCCAGCGTTCAAAGCGCGCGCGCTTCTCCAGCAACGCCTTGGTCACCAAGGGCATCAACATGGAGTAGTCGGCCGGCACGGACTCGGTGGTCTGCATGAACGAATCCTTGTCCACCTTGCCCCAGGTCACCGCTTCAGCCGGCGGGCACGACGACAACGAACCATCGGTCACCGGTGCAGTGGTGATTTGGATGTCGTACAGATAGCCCGAGATGTCCTTCAGGCCGAGCACTTGCGACAGCGCCGGCTCGGGTTGGAGGTTGAAGTTCTTCGGCACACCGCCGCCCAAGATGAGCGTGCCCAGCGCCTTGGTGTCGCTTTCGCGCAGACCCCAATAGTGATATGCGCAGGACTCGAACACCTCGGCATGGATGTCGAGATCAAAGCCATAGGCCGCACCGCCGGCCTTGGCGATGGCCCACAACTTCATCGAGTTGAGGAACACGCTGCCATCGCCGGGAGCTCCGACGAACACGGGGATCCCTTTGCGATGGCAGAGCGCCAGCAAGCCTTCGCGCGCACCATTCTTGCGCTCTTGCGCCGCGAAACGCCGGCCCAAGCGCCAACGCAACTCGGTGCCGGTCATCTTGTGCTGGAACTCTTCTTCACGCAGCACCGCGGCGAGGTACTGGTCTTGGCCCAAGAGCACATCTTCATCGAAACCGATGTCGGTGATGCGGATCGTGCGATCGTCGCGCAGCGCGGCGTCATCACCAAAGATCGGCACCGAGTGGAACGGGTGCTGCTTGGCATCATCCAGCGCGCGGTGTCCGTCGTGATAGCAGACCGCGTCCGTCGTCGACACATACGCGAACCAACCGGTGTCGAGCAGCGGGTTCAACCACGCATGGTGTTGTCCAGAAGCCGTGACAGGCCCCGACACGGAGAGTGTCATCGGCAAGCCGCGGCCAACCGCTTGGTCCATCAACATCCACAAGCGCCGCAAGTAGCCGCCGCCAAAGCTGGGCAAGCAACCTTCCAACAACTCGTCGAGTTCGCGCACCTCCAAGACAGA
>CAIKQM010000440.1 GCA_903829565.1 uncultured Planctomycetota bacterium | reverse complement strand
TGCTCACGCGAGCTGGCGTCCTCGGAGCGTTCGCGCGCAAAGCGCTCAAAGTCCTCCACGCTGCGGATGCGGCTCTTGAGGTCGGCCAGGGCGGCTTCGGCCTCGCTGAAGTTGCGCGGATTGAGCTGGTTCTTGAACTGTGCTGCCCGCAGGAACAGCAGGCGGCCATCGATGGCCGCCCCGTGCCGACCGTCGAAGAGCGGGCGCTCGTCCTTGTAGACGCGCTCGATGTCGGCTTCGGAATAGCTGCGCTCGATCCACAGGCGCGCAAGAGCGGCGGACACCACACCCGGATCGTCGCGCAAGGACCACGGCTGCACGCCTTGGGCTTGCAGCAGCTCTTCGTAGGGCACGCCCTTGTAGCGCGGATCGCGCGAGACTTCGGCGCGTCGCTGCTTGAGCTCCTCGTCAATGGCCTCGTTCAGTTTGAGCGGAGCGAGGTCCGGCATGCGCTCCTTCATGGCCTTGACCAAGAGCAGTGCACGGCTGTCTTCACGCAAAGTGTCGCGTTGCAGTCGTTCGAGCAAGTGCGTCAAGTATTCTTGACTGCTGACGCTGAAGCCCGTGCCTTGAGCAGCCAAGCCTTCGGCCCACGGCGGCGGAAACGCTTGGAACAGCCGGCGCGTGAGCTCTTCATCCATCCACAAGCGTTGCTGGTCGCCGCTGACCGCTGTGGTCTCGGGCAAGTTGAGCGCGCGCCGCGTGGCGCGTTCATGGACCAAGCCCAACGCAAGGTACTTGGCGAACTGGGCGCGCGTCAGGCGCACCTTCTCCATTTGGCCTTCCAAACCGCGCGGGTCGCCGGAGTTGCGCACAGCTTGGTCGAGCTCGCGCAAGCGCGCCTCAACCTCGGCCTCGGTCGGCAGCAAGCTCTGCTCGCGTCCCACCAACTCCAGCAGCTTGGATTCCGCCAAGTGCCGCAGCGCAGCGCGGCCTTCTTCCGACATGGCGCGGCGTGCGATCACGAGGGCTTCCAGTTCGGCGCGTGTGACGATGGTGGCGCCTACTTGCGCGACCACGGACGAGGGCTGCGCCTGCAACGAAAGGGTCGGCAGCTCCAAGGCCGCTTGCGTTCCAGCAGCCTTGGCTGCAACCAACGGAACCAGTGCAGACAGCACGAGCAAGGCGGGTGCGTACAGCGGGCGGCGCATGCCCACAGTCTAGCGTTCCGAGCGTGCGCTCACTCCTCCCACACGTACTGTACGCACTTGGATGCGAGCGTGGTTCCTAGCACCGCGCGCACAAGCCCAGCGCGACGGCGCGAGGCGACGATCCACTCAGCCAAGGGTGCTTCGACCTCACGTTGCAGGATCTGGCGCACGGCACGCGCTCCAGACGGCGTGCCGTGGGCGCCCGTGGCCGCGCAGCGTGCGGCTACATGGCGCGCGATCTCGGGCCCGAAGGCCACTTTTGTACCTGTTTGGCGCGCACGCAGAGCGAGTTCCCCGAGCAAGCGCGCGGCGATGCGCTCGATGGCTTCTGCATCCAAATCAGCGAACACAATCGTCTCGTCCAGCCGGCCAAGGAACTCGGGTGCGAACTGCTGGCGCAACGCTGTTTGTGCCAGGTCATGCAGTGCGGCTGCATCCAGTGTGCCGTGCTCGGTCGCGGTAAAGCCCATGCGTCGCGATGCGGCGTCCATCTCCTGCGCGCCTGCGTTGGAGGTCAGCACGACCATCGACTGCGCAAAGCTGGCCTTGCGACCCTTGCCATCCGTGAGCACGCCTTCCTCCAACACTTGCAACAGCAGTTGATGCAAGCGCGGGTGCGCCTTCTCCACCTCATCAAACAGCACCACGCAGCCCTGATGCTTGGCGAGTTCGCCGGTCAGGAAGCCGCCATCGTCATGGCCCACATAGCCCGGTGGCGCGCCCACCAAACGCGCGGTTTCATGCGCCAACGCGTACTCGCTGCAATCGATGCGGATCAGCGGACGCGGCTCACCATCGCCGTAGACTTCGCGCGCCAAGGTGCGCGCGGCTTCTGTCTTGCCTGTGCCCGTGCGGCCTACAAACAGGAACGAAGCCAAGGGCCGGTGCGGGTGGTGTAGTCCCGCAGCTGCGCGCTCGACAGCACGCGCCATGGCGTCCACGGCGGCCTCTTGCCCGATGAGTTGGCGTGCCAGACGCTGGCGCAAACCGCGCACACGCGTGGACAGGTCGAGAGCCGTTTGGTGCGGTGACGTTGGCTGCTGGGCGGTGCGCTTAGCGGCTGTACCGGTTCCCTGGCCAGCCAACTGCACACAGTGCACATCGAGGCGCGGATTGACCTCCACGCACAGCCGGTAGGCCGCCTCGCGGTGCTCCTCCAACGGCAGTTCCGGCACACAGCGCTGCACCACGGCGTGGCGCCAGTCGGCTCCGGACATGGCCTGACCGGCCAGATCACCAAAGGCTTCCGGGCCCAGTACCGCAATCTGCACGAAGCGGTCTGCAGGCTCAAAGTAGCGATGGACGCTGCGTACGGTCGCGGGGATCACGGCGAGGGACTAGATCGACCCTCCGG
Source organism: uncultured Planctomycetota bacterium (assembly GCA_903829565.1). Lineage (GTDB taxonomy): Bacteria > Planctomycetota > UBA1135 > UBA1135 > SXXH01. The sequence goes on along the minus strand of CAIKQM010000440.1, from coordinate 14,677 downwards.
TCCCGTGATCTTGAAGGTTAGGATGCCGGAGATGGCTCACCCCGACGAGATGTACTTGGCCAAGCTCGTGGCGCGTGGTCACGTCGACGAGACCCAGGCCCGTGGGCTGCTGGAAGCCTTGCGCGCCGGGGGTGCTTTGGACGAGGCCCTGTGCGCGCACTGCGGTCTGGATGCGGCGCATGCCGCACGCTTGCGCCGCACGGATGGGTTCACGCGTCCGGAGATCCCTGGTTACGAGTTCCGTGCGCGCTTGGGTGTTGGTGGCACGGCGGAGGTGTGGGCTGCGCGCGAAGCGAAGACCGGCCGCGAGGTGGCGCTGAAGATCTTGTCGCCGCGCTTGTGCCGGCACAAGGCGGCGCTCGAGGCCTTTGTACGCGAAGCCAAGTTGATGGCTAGCGTGCGCCACGCCAGCATCGCCCAGGGCTTTGGTGTGTTGCGTGTGGGCCCGATTTACTTTGCGGTGCAAGAGCTGGTGCGCGGGCGCACGTTGCTGGAGCGCTTGGATGCGGAAGGCCCGTTGGGTGAAGACGAGGCTTTGGCCTTGATGCTGCAAGCTGCCGCGGCCTTGGAGCACTTGGCCACGCAACATCACTTGGTGCATCGCGATGTGAAGCCGGGCAACTTGATGCAGCGTGAGGATGGCAGCGTGGTCTTGATTGACCTGGGCTTTGCCATTCCTATCGGCAGTGGTGCTGTGGCCGCAGGCACCAAGGAGTACATCCCGCCTGAGCTGCTTAGCGGTGGTGTGATTGACGAACGCAGCGACATGTACAGCTTGGGCGCCACACTGTTCCACTTGGTGGTGGGGCGCTTGCCGTTCGAAGGCCAGACCGGCGATGAAGCGCTGGCGAAAGCACTTGTAGAAGCCTTGCGTTCGCCCGAGTTGAAGTCGCGTCGCTTCTCGCCGCACTTGCAGTTCCTGATCGAGAAGCTGTTGTCCAAGGATCCGGTCTTGCGCTACGCGTCGTGGGCCGAGTTGCGCACGGATGTGACCGAGTTGTTGGCCGGTCGTGGTGCTTACGATGATGTGGGTCGTCGTACCAAACGAGGGCGCTAGCGATGGCGGATGAGCGTGGGTTGCAAGCGGCACGGCCCTTTCGGTTTGCCTGCCAGCGTTGCGGCCACTGCTGCAGCGGCGGCAGCGGCTATGTGTGGGTGGACGAAAGCGAGATCGAGCCCATGGCGCGCAGCTTGGGCATGAGTCAAGACAACTTTACAGCGCGTTACTTGAAGCGTGCGCTGGATCCGCGCCGTGGAGTCGAGGCTTGGTCCTTGCGCGAGCGTGCGGATGCGGGCGGGGCCTGCGCGTTGTTGGTGGGGCGCAACACCTGCTTGGTGTACGAGGCTCGTCCGCGCCATTGCCGGGAATTCCCGTACTGGGAGCATGTGCTCGCCGGTGGTGAGGGCTTCGAGGCGGCTCGTGAAACCTGTCCTGGGATTGCCGTCGTTGTCCCGCCCGAGAAGGCCGCGCCGGCCTTTGCTGCTTTGCAGCAGGCGGTCGAGAGCCTGTGCGCCCGGCACGCACTGTCAAGTAAATCGGACGAGTGTTGCTTGTCGAGCGAGTTGGCCGATGAGCGTTGGTGCAGCGGCTTGGAAGCGGATCGTGCTGTTGCAGCTGGGCTGGCAAGTGCGGGCTGCAAGTTGGGTGCTGCGCGTCCGCTCGCCTGTGTGTTGGCCCGGGTAGACGATGCTCAGGTCCATGAAGCAGCACGCCACACCGTGCGCGCGCTTGAACGGGCTCATGAGTGGCCTGCTTCGTATGGACCACTGCGCGCTCAGTTGCGCTCGCGGGGTGTCGATGTGCCGCTGCCTTCCGCGAAGGGGACCGCCTCATGAAGCACACTGTGTGGTTGCTGCTGGTGGCGCTCGTTGCGTTGGCGGCTTGGTGGTGGCTGCCTTCTGCGGCACCCGCGCCGCAGCCGCAGCCCGAGGTGCAAGCACCGCGTTTTGAAGCTCCGCTGGCGCGGCGCGAAGCCATCGGTACTTTGCCAGTAGATGTTCCGACGCTTGCACCGCAAGCCTTGAGCAAGGGTGTTGCGCCTGAGATTGCCGCCAAGAACCGTGCCGCTCTCACCGCGCTCGAAGCGCAGCAGTACGACGAAGCCGTGCAGCTCTTGGACGAGTGTCTGGTCGCCGCACCGGGTCAAGCCGTGTTGCGTCACAACTTGGCCGAAGCGCTGTGGCGTCGGGCGCATGCGCGCGATCTGGGTGTGGTCGCGCAGCTGGAGCTCTCGATCGCTGACTTGACCCGCGCCATCGAGCTGGCGCCTGAACGCACCGAGATTCCGCCGCGGCGTGACGAGTGGCGTCGTCGTTTGGATGCACAGCGCGACATGTGGACCGATCATTCGGCGCACTTTTCGCTCTCGTATGATGGTTCGCGCAGTGACTTGCTGGCTTCGTATTCGAGCTTGCTGGCGCTGCTGGAAGACGCGTACGGAGAGTACGTCACGCTGTTTGGCATCGCGCCTGTCGAGAGCGAAGGTCGGCCGATCTCCGTGGTGCTGTATCGCAAGCAGGACTTCCGCGATGCGACCGGCATCGGTCACTGGGCCGGTGGTTTGTACGACGGCGTGGTGCGCGTGCCGGTAGAGGACCTGAGCAAAGAGCGTCAGGCTCTGCGGCGTGTGTTGCGGCATGAGCTGGCGCATGCATTCGTGGCGCGTGTGGCTGCGAATCGCGCACCTGGTTGGTTGAACGAAGGTCTCGCCATGCGCTTGGAAGATGACGACGCAGCGTGGCGCGCGCGTGTCAAGGATTCTGGACAGCGTCTGCGCTCGTTGCCGCGCATCACGGCGGCGGAATTGGGTGGTTCGTTGGCGGCGATCGTTGGCGAGGACCGTGTGCGCGCGGCCTATGCTGTGGCCTTGGTGTTGTTGGATGAGGTGGTGCTTGCGGCCGGAGAGCGCGCGCCGTACGAGTTGCTGGAGGCCGCGGCTGCGGGCGATCTGCCCGCCAAGCTGCAGCGTTTGACCGGTGTGGAGCTCGAAGTCCTGCTCGAACGCGTGCAGACGCGCTGAATGGCCTCAGGGCTCTGGCGCCCCCTCCTTCGTTACCGGTTGTGTACGCGCCATGGCGAAGCGCGCTGGCCGCGTGACCCCGCTACCGTGTCTCTCCGCGCCGCAACGATCTTCCGTCAACCGTCGGCGCACTGAGAGGATCCGTCATGCAACGAGTCAGCGAGTGGATGAACAAAGATATTGCCGTCGTGCATCCGTGGGAGAACCTGTCACGGGTCGCCCAGTTGTGTTGGGAGAAAGACATCGGCTGGCTGCCGGTGCTCGATGAGTCGCAAAAGTTGGTCGGTGTCATCACCGACCGCGATGCGCTCCTGACGGCCCATTTCCGCGGGCAGTGCCCCTCGGAAGTGCGTGTCGATCAGGCGATGAGCCGCGAGCTGAAGTCTGTGCTGCCGCAGACCACGCTTCCGGCTGCTTTGGAGGTGATGGCGCGCAATTCCGTGCGGCGTCTGCCGGTACTCGATGAGCATCAACGCTTGGTGGGTGTGGTGACGATGGGCGATCTGGCCCGTGCCACCCCCAAGGCGTCGAGCGACGAGGACATGGTGGATGCCATGCGCGCCGTGTTGCGGCCGCGGTCTGGCGATGGGGTGCAGGCCCGTCCGGCGACGCTCACTCCCAAAGCACCTCCGGTGTCGGTGTCGAATGCGCCTGCGCCTTCGGTGCCGCCTGGGTCAGCGCAGCGCCTGCGCACCACAGCGCCCTAGCACGCGAGCGGCCGCGACAGGAAAGCGGCCGGCCACGCGCAAGAACTCGTGGTCGGCCGCCGCTGTCGTGCTACCCAATCCCTTAGCCCGGCTTCGTGAGGGCGTACCCCACGAGGAATAGGGCTGTCACAGCGGTCCAGATGAGCCCCAAGAGTCCTGCTGCAATGCCAAGTAGGGCGAGCATGTGTCCCTCAACTATCCCGCCCGCGCGAGCGGCTCAACTGGATCTTCGTCTCCACATATGGGGAATCGTCGCGTTTGGCTTCAGACTTGCCGGGATTGTCAAGAAATCTAGACAAAGTCTCAAAGGTGATGTCTCGACTTGGTTTGGGTCATTGCGGTGGCTGGTGGCGGTCTACTTTCGGGCAATTGCCCGAGACGCCGCCAGCCTCACACGCGTCTAGTGGGGCGAAGGAGGGCATGGGCATGTTGTGTGGAATCAAGCTAGAGCGTTTGCGTGCCGCAGCCACGCTGGACGGGGTGGATGGCCGTGCACCGGCGGAGTTGGTGCAATTGGTCTGTGCCAGCGCCGAACCGCAACGCGTGTCGAGCGCCTTGGCGGAACAGGACTTGGCGTATTGGGCGCGCGCCTCGTCGGCGCAATTGGCCCAAGCGCTAGCGGTCTCGGCCGAAGAGGCGCTGCGACTAGAAGCTGCGTTTGCATTGGGGCGCATCGTCGAGCGCGAGCAATCCACAGAGCGCGAGCGCCTCAATTCGCCCGCCGTGGTGCACCGCGTCATGGCACCGCGCTTGCGCGGGTTGCCGGTGGAGACGCTGCATGTGCTGCTGTTGGATGGCAAACACCGCCTGCGGCGCATTGTGCGTGTGTCTGAGGGCACGCTGACCAATGCCATGGTCCATCCGCGTGAGGTCTACGCCCCTGCGTTGCGCGATGGAGCGGCCGCCTTGATCGCTGTGCACAACCACCCTTCCGGTGATCCGGAGCCCAGCGAGGATGATGTGCGCGTGACCAAGCGCCTGGTGGATACGGGTGTGATGGTGGGGGTGCCACTGCTCGACCATGTGGTCGTGGCCACGGGCGGTTGGGTGTCCCTGCGCGAGCGCTTGCGCTGGGAGGGTTAGTCGCGGGGAGGGTTAGTCGCCGGGAGGTATTAGGGGTAGCACTCGATTGCAATTGCCGCGGCCGCCTCTAGGGCAGTCTCGATGCGCAAGACATAAGGGGCGATGCAAGCTCTTTGACAACCAAAGCTATCTAGCAATTCGCATTCGATGGAGGTGAAGCCGGCCTCGGGGCCAGCCCACAGGCGGATGGCCCACAATCCTCCAGCGCTGGGTTGGGCCTGCAAGCAGTGACTCAGCTTGGCTGGGCTGTAGGGGTCGAGGCGCACCTGCAGACCCGCAAAGGCAGCGTGTGTGGCTGCCAAGGGCAGCGCTGCATGGATGGCAAGCGCATGCAGGCTTCCGCTCTGCTTCAGAGTCTCGCGCGCTGTGCGCTGCAATTTTTCGCGGCGCCCTTCGCCGTCGGCGCGTGCCTCCGCTTCCGTCAGCTCCGTGATGATGGGTTGCCAGAGCGTGACTCCCAGTTGGGCAAGACGGGCGACACAGTCTGCAGCACGGGGACCTTTGGGAAGCGGAGCCCAAACCTCAATGCGGGGCAGTGGTGCACCTGGTTCGCCAGGTGCGGGAGCGTGGCGGGTCTGGGCCCCAATCTCGGCAAAAACCGCGTGTTTGGGGCCAGCCTGTTTGGACCCCAGCAGCAGATGCGCCTCGTAGGCACGACCGCGTCCGTCGAGTACCTCCAAGGCAGCACCGTGGCCCAAGCGCAGGGCCCGCGTGACATGCAGGGCATCGTCTGGATCTAGCTGTAGGCGGGCGCCCGTGACAGCTTCCTCCAGCACACACCGCGGCGCGTGGTTCATGTCCTTGTGATTGCACCAAGCGCGGGCTTACTTCAAGGGTGCAGCTACCTGCCGGCCCTGTTATCCTGCCTAGCCCGTCACCGCGAGGGCCACCTAGCGGTTACAGGAGGGCCGGCCCAAGGTACCTCCCCGTGTCCGTTGGCTCCTAACCGCCTCTACGCTCCGCGAACCAGACGATGCAGACCCGCTATTCCCTGCGCTTCGAGTCGGGCGACAAGAAGGGCGAGACAGTCGCTATTCCCGCAACCGGCCTGACGATTGGCCGCAAAGAGGGCAACAGCCTCCGGATCGCTGACGCCTCTGTGTCGGGTAACCATGCCCGGCTCACCATCGATGCCGAGGGCGTGAAGATCACTGACCTTGGCAGCACCAATGGCACGCGGGTGGGCACGGCACGCGTGACCGAGTCGCGGCTACAGGCCGGCGACACGCTCTACCTGGGCAATGTGAAGTTTGAGGTGGTGGCGACGAGCGAGATGTCGCCGGGTGCTGCGGGTGGCTCGGCGGCAGTAGACATCGGCGAGATTGATCTGGAGGAGATCCGGATCGAGGAAATCGATCTCGGGGAAATCACGCTTGATGACGCCCTGCCTGCTGCGGCTCCAGCTCCTCAGCCTGTCGCTCGGCCCGTTGCACGACCTGTTGCGCGAACCGAGCCCGCTGCCGTAGCGCCTGTCGCACCGGCCGCCTCTGCCGAACTCGCGGGTGAGGCAGTTGCACATGTCAGCGCCGCGACCTTGGAGCGCGCCAAGAAGAGTTCCAAGTCGGGCCTCTTGGTCGTGGGTGGGTTGGTGGTGGTCTTGGTCGGAGCATGGTTTGCCCTGAACCGTGACGAAGACAACCCCATGGCCCGCGCTCGGGCGGTAGAGCCGCTCACCGGCAATCTGCTGCCGGCTGGCTCCTGGAGTTTCGAGGGCGAGTCCGAATCCTTCCGTGATGCCGAAGGCGCGCTGGCGACGTGGTCCAAGTCTGCCCAAGCGGCCAGCAGCGGGCAGTATGGATTGCGCGCGGAGCTTGCGGCTGGGGAATGGGCCTTGACCCGTTCCGAGGCGGTCACGGTGAGCGAAGGCCAAACTCTGGTCGCCAAAGCCCAACTGCGGGCCGTGGATGCCTCGGTGCGCGTGGGCGTTGAGTTCCTGCGCATGAGCGCCGATGGTGCGGCGCTGGCTGGACCCGTGGTGGCTTGGTCTGCCCCTCTAGGTGATGCTTCGTCTGGAGGCTCTGGTTGGACTGCCGTGGAACTGGGCGTGCGGGTGCCGCTAGCCCACACACGGGCGCGCGTTGTGGTGCTGGCAGAGGGTGCCAGCCAGTCTGATGGCTCCGGTCGCGCGGATGCGGATGATGTGGGCCTCGTCGTCGGGGAGAGTGCCCGCGTCGAGCATCAACTGGGTGAAGCGCGGGCCGTGGTGGATGGCGCTTGTGCTGTGCACCTTGAAGAGGTGGATCGCGTGTTGTGCTCCGGGCTTGCATGGCGTGCCTCCAAGGACGCTCAAGCGCCGGTGGCGCTGGCTGTCCAAGCGAAGGGTGCCCGTCTCGAGTTGACTCCCCAGCTGACCGAGTCTGTTGCAGCTGTCGGTAGCGTGCGCGTCGGCAATGCGCTGCTCGCGGCTGGTGGTGTGGCCACGCTCGCCAAGGACGGTACGCAACGCCATTCCGGTGACTTCAGCCGTGAGGGTGTGGAGGCGCTGCTGCTGGGTGGTGGCAATGACCTTGTCAAGTTGGCTTTACGCTCGTCCGCGCGCGTCGAAGGACGACCGGACGGAGACGGCTTGCTGATTTCGTGGCAACACAGCGCTGCCGCGGGGCTCGAGCTACAAGCTGAGTTCGGCGAGGAAAAGAAGCTCGCGGGTGACCTTGCGCATGCTGCGCGCAATGCCAGCAAGAAGGGCGAGGCGGGCTTGGCCTTGGCCAAGTGGAGCGAGCTCCTGGATCGCGCTCCCTTTGATGCCGCTCTGGTCGAAGAAGCTAGCCGCGCACGCAGTCAGTTGGTCGAGCAAGGTTTGGCCGACCTGCGCGCCGTGCGGCAGCGTGCTGTGGAAGCGCGCTTCTTTGCCTTGGCTCCTATGTGCGCGCAGGAGCGCGCCAAAGCACTGGAGCTGGCCGCGCGCTATGCGGGTAGCGAAGTGTCCACGCAAGCCACGGCGTTGGCTGACGAGTTGTCGCTGGAATTGGACACGATGCAGGCCGATGACGCGTTGGCGCGTCGTGCACGCTTGGTGTCGATCAGTCAGGCGCTAGAAGCAGCCGGTGCCAAGACTCTGGCCGCGCGCGTCAAGCAAGCCGCAGAAGGCGCGCAAGCGCCGCAGTCGAAGTGAAAGGCGCTCTCAAGCTCATGGCGCAACTCCCCGTTGGTATTGATGTAGGTGCGCGCAACGCGCGTTTCCTGCGCGGTCGTTTCGAGAAGACCACCTTTGTGGTGCATGGCTTCCATGCCTGCGCGACGGGTGGGGCGGATACGGCTGCCCGGTGGGGTGCTTGCACTCCGCCGTTCGCTCCCAAACCGGCGCGCATTGGCGTGACTGGCCGCGAGGTGAATGTGCGCTACACGCAGGTGCCGCGCGTACCGGATTGGCAGTTGCGCAACCTGATGCGCTTTGAGGTCGAGGAGATCGGCGAGCAATCAGGCTCCGGTCTGGCCAGTGACTTCAACTTGCTGCCGCCCTTGCCGGAGATTGAGGGCGAGGATGTGGTCTTGTTGGCCATGGCGCGCGAGTCGCTGCTCGAAGAGCACATGGCTGGCTTGGCCGCGTGCGGCGGTGTGCTCGATGCGTTCACGCCCAATGCCGTGGCGCTCTACAACGCGTACGTGCGCTTCAACGTGGTCGAAGATGAAGTGGTGTTGATCGCCTGCATCGGCCACGACTCGACCGATGTGGTCATTGCGCGTGGTGTGGACTTGTTGTTCGCACGCAACTTGGCCGGTGGTTCCAAGGTGTTTGACGAGGCCATCGCCCAGAAGCTCTCCGTGTCCTTGCCCAAGGCGCGCGAGTTGAAGGAGCGCCACGCGACGCTGGATCTGCAAGCGCGCCACAGTGATCCGGATGCCGAGCGCGTGTCGCGCGCCACAGCAGGAGCCGCAGGGCAGTTGTTGTCGTTGCTGCAAAGCAGCGTGGTCTTCGCCAAGAGTCAAATTCGCTTGCCGGGCCTCAAGCTGGACAAGGTGCTGTTGTGCGGCGGCGGCGCGCGCATGGACGGCATCACGCGTTGGCTGTCGAGTGCGATGAGCGTGCGCGTCGAGCTGTTCGATCCCACGCCGATGCTGGACCTGTCCAAGCTCGCGCCCGAAGAAGCTGCCTTGCTCAAGAGCCAAGCTCTTGAGTCGGTCGTGGCTCTGGGGCTCGCCGTGACGGCGTCGGCGAGCGATGCGTGGTCGATCGAGATCGTGCCCGCAGCCTTTGCCAAAAAGCGCCAGTTCGCCACGCGCACGGTCTACATGGTCGCGTCAGGCGTGTTGGCAGTCGGGTTCCTTGGGGCCGCGACGCTCGGCATGAAGGGCCAGTTGGACGAGGTTGCAGCCAAGGCCAAGAACCTGGAGACCCAGTACAAAGGCGCCAGCAGCACGCATCGGCGCACCGAAGAGCTTCTGGCCGAGAACGAGCAGCTTGAGAAAGTGGCCACCGAGTTGTGGACGCTCAAAGGTGGCGGCGAGCAAGTGGCCCGCACGGTGGACCTGTTGCGCGCGCACTTGCCGAGCGAGTTCTGGATCACGCAGCTCACCAGTGACCTGCGCGCCGAGCCTGAGCTGGGTGTAGGCCGCGGCGCCGAGCGTCCTATCGTGTCCTTGGCCGGCAAGGCGCGCGAAGGCACGAACTCGCTCAATGTGCAGTACGAAGCCTTTGTGCAGAAGCTGCGTGCCGCCTTGCCGCCGGGTGCGGCCATGCGCGAGCGCCTGACTCCGAACGGAGCGCGTTTCACCATCGATGTGTGCTTGTACGCACAGCAAAAGGAGTCGCAATGAGCGCGCAAGATTGGTGGCAGGAGAACAAGCGCTTCGCCCTCGCTACAGCGGGCGGTGGGGTGGTGTTCCTGATCGGCGTGATGCTGGTGCAGACGTTCTACGGCGATGATCTGGCCAAGGCGCGTCGTTCCGTAGATTTGACGAACCGCAAGCTGGGCTCGGAGTCGATGTATGGCAAGGCCGCACGCGACGAGGCCGAGGCGCGCAACGAAGCGTTGCAGCAGGCAGTCACTGCGCTGAAGGATGCGGTGCACTTTGTGCCGCGGCCGTTCTGGGCTTTGGATGCCAAGCGCGGCACCGCGTCCTCGCAGTACTTTGCCGCCGTGGCTGCTACGCGCGAGGACTTGCTCCAACGCGCGGGTCGGGCCAATGCGCGCATTCCCGAGGAGCTGGGTTTGCCGGCCCTTTCGCCGACCAAAGACGGCGAGATCGAGCGCTACCTAGCGGCCTTGGATCTCGTGGATCGCGCGGTGCGCACGGCCTTGGCGCAAGGCGTGGCGCGCGTGGATCGCATCGACATTCGTCTCGATCCGCGCTTGGGTAGCAAAGATGGCGTTGGCCGCATCGAGAAGACACGCGTGTTGTTCGCGCTGTCTGGAGCACCCAAACCCTTGGTGGACTTCCTCGCGGCTACGCAGGATCCCAGCAGCACGGGCGGTGTCGAGGGTGGTGCACCCTTGACGGTGGAAAAGGTGGAGCTGGCACCAGCTCGTAACAAGGCCGATGAGGCCGCACTCGAAGTGGTCTTCATCGTGGCACGCGTGGAGCGTGCGGAGTAACGGCACATGGCTGTGAACCGCGAACAACTTGTGCTCGTCGGCACGGTAGCAGTCCTCGGGCTGCTGTCGTGGCGCACCTTTGGCAGCACCGTAACCACGGCCTCCACGAAACGAGCCGCAGAGAAGTCGCTCGATGCGCGGCCCACACCGGATGCGCGCTTGGCTTTGCCGACGGCGCGCACCGCCGGCAGCGGGCGCGATGTGTTGTCGCCGCCTTCGGACACGCGTCCCTTGCCGCCCTTGGATTTGCAACCGCCGCCGATCGACAGCTTGTCGGCTCTGTTCCCGCCGCCGTTGCCGGGGCCGAGCTCTGCGTTGTTGGGGCGTGCCTTGCGCACCAAGCCAGGCAAGGTGGATGCACCGGACTTGTTCGCGGGCCAAACGACCGCGGACGATGAGTTGGAGAGCGCACCCGCCTCTGCGCCGACTACGGCGAAACCTGCGCCCGTTGTGAACGCCGACGAGCTGGCATCGCGCGTGGCACAGGGCAAGAAGCTGTACGACTGGGTGCGCACTGGTGACTTCCGCTTTGGCTTGATCGCGAACAAGGAGCGTTGGACGCTGCGCGACCGGCCGAACGAGGACATTCTCTTCGTGGAATACGATGTGAACGCGGGCCGTCCGCGTTTCCCTGGTCAGCCGCCCATTCCTGTACCGCGCAAGAATGTCGGCGAGTACGGATTTGCTGACACGGTCATCAACGGCATCGAGCAACGGCGCGCCACCTTCGGCGACCCCTTGCCCACAGGCCAGTACGACGAAGCGTTGCTCTTCGCAGAGTCGTGCCTCGCGTTGCGGCATGAAACCCCGCGCGCTTTGGAAGTAGCGGCCGAGATGTACCGTCGTGCGGCGGCGGTCATCGCGCAAGACCCGGCACCCAAGCTGGGCTTGGCGCGTGTGCTGGAGGCCGGCTTCCGTTTCGAAGAAGCCCACGAGCTGTACCAGTCCTTGCTAGCGGGCCCGATGCCGCGCAATCCGTTGGTCTTGGCGAGCCTCGGTGAGTTGGAGGCGCGCTTCTTGTTGGATGAGCCCGCCGAACAACACCTGCGCGATGCGGAGACTTACGGTCGCACGCAGTGGGTGGCGCAATCGGCTCTGGGCCGCTTCCTTTTGCAGCGTGGCCGCGCCGTAGAGGCGTTGCCGCACTTGCAAGCCGCTGTGCAGTACGAACCCAGCGAGCCCGAGCGCAAGAGCGTGCGTGCGCGCTTGCGTGCGGACTTGGGCGATGCCTATCTGTCGTTGGCGCAAGTGACCGAGGCCATGGAAGCCTACCGCCAAGCACTCGCGGCCGATGCCGAGGCAGCACGTGCGAGCGCGGGCTTGGGTGCGTGTGCGTTGCTCGGTGGCAAACTCGCTAGCGGTGAGGGTGCCAGCAGCACCGGTTTCGAGTCCCAGTTGGTGGCGGGTTTGACGGCCCTCAAGTCCGTGGCGGCTTCCGGTTCAGCCGGGGCTACTGCTGCGCGCGATGCGCTCTTGGCTGCGGCCACGGCCGATCCGTTGCGTGCGCATGCCGCTTGGCGGGCTTTGTCGTGGTTGGCCGAAACCGCCGGCAATGCGGAAGAGGCTCAACGCTTCATCGACCTCGCCTACGAGGCCATGCCGAGCGACTTCTGGACCCTGTACCAGCGCGGCCGTTTGGCCATGCAGCGCGATGACTTGGACGGTGCGTTGGAGAGCTTCCGCGCGGCCCTCGACCTCGAAGTAGGTTCCAGCGATGTCTTGGTCCAACTCGGTGCCTTGATGTTCCGGCGCGGCGAGCTCGAGGCCGCCGAGCGCTATTTGGCGCGCGCAGTGCAGTTGGATCCGCAATGGAGCGAGGCTTCCACGTTGCGTGGTTTGGTGTACTTGGAGCGCGGTGCCCTCAGCGATGCGGAGACTTCGTTCCGCACGGTGTTGGCCACCAACCCCGACGACCCGACCGCTCGCAATGGCATGGCGTGGTGCTTCTACCGGCGCGGTGATGCGACCGAAGCTCTCGCGCGTTTGCGCGAACTCGACGACAACCGTCGCGCTCTGCCCGAGACCGACCCGCACCGCGTGTGGGCACGCGGTCAAATGGAGCGCATCACGGATCACTTGGAGAAGGTCGTGTGGACCGACTCCTTTGATCGCCGTCAATTGATGAACGGCTGGGAGACGCAAGAAAACGCCGGTCCGTTGGTGTCGATCCATGACGGCGTCGTCAGCATCACCGGTCAGTTCAAGCAAGACGGCAAGTCGCGCGTGTGGCAACGCCGCAGCGCAAGCGACTTTGTGTCCATCGAAGCCAAGATCACCGTGCAGCAGGGCACGAATGCGCGCGTAGGTCTGTTCGTGGCGCGGGAATCCTCGCGCCAAGGCGAGGCCCAAGTGGAGGCCGAAGTGGTCGTCGCCCGCCACAACGAACCTGGCAAGAACGCCGTGCAAACGCGTGTGGTCAAGCAACGCGGCGAAGAGAACGGCCCGTTCACCGATGTGCAGGGCTTTGATTGGCCCATCGGCAAGCCGGTGGTCGTGCGCATCGAGCGCGTGGGCGATGCATCCAGCACCAAGGTCAACATCCTCTTTGATGGCATCCCGGTGCTCAGCGGTCGCCCGCTGCCGGCCTTGGGGCGCACCAACAATGAGCTCAAGCTCGGCATCTATGTAGAAGGCCAAACAGGGCGCACCGCCACGATCGATATCGATGATGTCGACATCGTGTTCCGCAAGCGCTGAGAGGTACCGCATGCACACTTCTTCGCACGCACGCTCCGGCTTCACGCTCATCGAGTTGTTGGCCGTCATCGTGATCCTCTCGATCCTCATCGTGGTGCTCGTGCCGCGTTTGGCGGGCTTTGGCGAGCGCGCCAACGAGAAGGCCACCAAGGCCTTCTTGGCGCAGTTGGATGTGGCCATCGCCGAGTACGAGAACCGCTTTGGCGACTATCCGCCGAGCCACTTCCCGGATGCGTGGGGTGCGCCGCCCAACACCACCAACTTGGGCGGTGAGGCGCTTGTGGTGTCGTTGTGGTCCAAGGAATGGGGCGGCACGGGCTTGGCGGAAGACAAGCTGATGAACAGCGACGGCGATGCGACCAAGAAGCCGCTGGCGACCTTTCCGAATCCGGATCTGTTCGAGTTGAAGGACTCGTGGGGCAATCCCATCGCGTACCTCCATCGCCGCGACTACACGCGCGAGGATGTGTATGTGAGCGAAGACCCCGAAACGGGCGAGCAAGTCGAGTCCACGCTCAAAGCCAAGGCAAACAAGACCACCGGCGGGTGGCAGCGCGCCACGAAGTACCAACTGGTGTCCGCGGGTGCGGATGGTCGCTTTGGTACCGACGATGATGTGGGCAACTTCGAGTCCACACCTGAGACCGAGGAGTGACTCGGTGAAGCAGCGTCGCGGAGCAAGGTACGCGCAGCACACGGCGGGCTTCACGCTCGTCGAGTTGCTGATCGTGGTGGCATTGCTCGGGACGTTGCTTGGCATGGGTTTGGGCTTGTTCGCGCGCTTGGACTTGGGTGATCGCGTGGTGCGGACGCAAGTCGTGGGGCAGGTGCGCGCCGCGCGCAACTTTGCGGTGGCACGCGAAGCCTCGGCCGTGGTGGTGCTCGATCATGACCAGCGCCGCGTGCAGGCCTCTGGCCTAGCAGTGGTCGGCACTTGGCACTTTGAAGAGGCGACCTTGGCCGGTGCCTTCGGCCATATGCCCTCGGCTGCTGAGGGGCGTTTGATCGACGACGGCTTCCAAGGCAAGGCCCTCGACTTCACCGGCTTGCCGGATGGTTCGCACGCAGCCTGGCCTGTGCACACCGATCCGGCTTGGGATCCGCGCGATGGCTTCAGCGTGGCGCTGGCTGTCAAGCGTACTGGACAGATGGGCGGGACCGGTGGTGGTGGCTCGGTGTTGCGACTCGGCGACAGCTTGGGCCTCGAGATCGAAGAGAACGGCGTGCTGCGCATGTGGTTTGCGCCCGAGCTGGTCTCCGAAGACAAGACTGTGCGCAAGGGCGGTCGCGTTTTCGTAGAGACCGAGCCCGGTGCCGTGCCTGCGGGGCGTTGGTGCACGCTGGACGCGCGCTATGACCGCGTGCGCATGGAAGTCGCCGTCGATGGCGTGGTGCGCGCGCGCTTGGCCGAAGATGCCGCTGTGTGGCGCGCGGAAGGTCCGCTGCGTTTGTGCGGAGCCAATGCGCCGTTCCAAGGCGCTATCGATCGCTTGGTGGTGGCCTGCGCGGTGCGCGAAGATGGCTATCAACTGCCGCCGGATGTGCGTTTCTCTAAGGAAACGCCGCGATTGCTGCGCTTTGCCGCCGGAGGCACGCTGGACCGCGAGCTGCATGCCGAACCCGTGGTCATCACGCT
>CAIKQM010000439.1 GCA_903829565.1 uncultured Planctomycetota bacterium | reverse complement strand
CCCATTCGCGCCGCACATACGACAAGACGGCAGCAATGTCGGCATCGCTGCCATTCCACGCGGGCATGCCGATGCTGCCCTCCAACCCACCCAACACAATGCGTGCAGCGACACGCGCATCACCCAGCACGCGCGGTGAATCGCGCAACGCGGGTGCTTTGCCTGCTTCGCCGCGACCGCTGCTCTGGTGGCAGGCTGCGCAAATGGTCGCGTACACTTGACGGCCCTGCGCCAGGAGCGCTGTTTCTGCTGCGGTCAAGGCGCGCGGTGCTGGCACACCCTCCAAGTCCGTGCGGCCGGGCCACACCACCGAAGCCCACAGCTCCTCGGCTTTCGCACGTTCCAGCGGATCGGCAACGCTGGCTAGGTGCTGCAAGAAACGCTTGGGTTCAGCCTCGAGCATCAACGGGCGCTTGCCCGCAACATCCAGCAGGCCATCCATCATGGCGAAGCGCACCCACTGTGCCAGATCCAGCCGAGCCACATAGATGTCCACCAAACGCGACAGGTCACTGGTGCGCGCCTCGCGCGCCGCCAAGCGCGCAATCTCGCGCACGGTCTCGGCACGCCCTTGCGTGGCATCCCATGTCGAGTGGTCCTTCATCAACAGGCTGCGCACACAGGCCTCAAAGAACTCGACGGCACGGCCTGCGTAGCCCGACATCGCAACCCGGCGCAACTCGGCATCCGAGGCATCGCGCAGGAGCGGCCCCACCACAGCAGGCGTGTCCAAACGACCTGACACCGTAGCCCATGCTTCCCATGCCAAACGGGCTTGAGACGCGCGCAAGTGCTGCAACAGGTGCATCAACGGCGGAGCCTCGTTGCGCTCGAGTGGCTTGCGCCAGGCGTGCACAACGGCGATGCGCACCTCGACATCGCGGTCGGCAAGCCCTTCGACCAAGAGCGTTTCCCCCACCGCATCCAGTTCATCCAAGACCTCCACGGCTTGGCGACGCACGAGCGCAGATTCCGCACGAGCGGCCGTGCGCAACGCATCGACCAGCGGTGCGCGCTCAAAGTCATCATCCGCCAGCAAGCGCCGCGCGGTGTCGCGCGTCCAACCATTCGTGGACTCCAGCAACGCCACCAGCTGCGCCGAACGCAACGACGACAGAGGCGCAGGGCTCATACGACCGCCGCTCTTCTCGGCCGTCAAACGCCAGATGCGGCCGGTATTCAGCGGTTGTTCCAGCTTGCGCTCCACGACTTGCTTGCGCAGGAAGCTCGTCACGAAGTTCTTGTGCTGCAACACACCGCGATGCATGTCGACGATGTACAGCGCACCATCCGGCCCGTCACACAGGCCTACAGGACGAAAGCGCTCGTCCGTAGAGGCCAAGACTTCGCGGCTCGGGTGCACGCGCTGCGCTTGCAGTCCCAAGCCTCCACGCGCCTCCGGTTCCAGCTGCAACTGCACCACTAAGTTCCCCGCTGGCTCGCACACGAACACATCCCCGACTGCCTCGGCCGGAATCGCATCGCCACGCGCCACATGCGGAGAACACGCGGCATCCGCACGCTGCAGTTGGCCGTCCTTCAACCAACCCTCGCGGTACGCGCGGTTGACACCGGGCGTCACATGCACGGGATGCACAGCTTGCGTGGCTACTAGACCCGCATTCACCAACGGCCCGTGATCCAGAAACGGATGACGTGCAAGAGCCAGCGCATCAACGCGATCGCCGCGCAACAGATCCGCGTTGGTGTTGTAGAGCACCTGGCCACTCTCGGTGCGCGTGATGCCGTACTGACCGCCACCCACACGGCGCACCACCGACCACTTGCCGCCGCTCCATTGGTACGCGCGATCATGGTTGACACACAGGTGCACACCATCGCGCACACGCAGCAGACCGTTGGGCCCATACTCGGGGCTCACGATGCCGTCGATGCCCGAGTCGACGATGGTGCGTTCATCCGCTTGAAAGTCCCCATCCGTGTCGCGGCAATAGAGGACATGCGGCGGAGCAATGACCAGCACGCCGTCCTCCACTAGCGCGATGGAGCGCGGCAACACCAAGCCATCGAGAAAGCGCACCGCGCGATCCATGCGACCATCGCCGTCGTCGTCAAAAAGAACAGACACCCGTCCGTTCGGTTCCGTCTCGCCTAGGCCATCGATGTTGGGCATGTAGCCGCGCATCTCAACCACCCACAAGCGACCGTCGGCGTCGAAGAGCGCTTGCACCGGGGCTTCGATCAGCGGCTCTGCGGCCACTAGGTCGATGCGCCACCCCGGCGCGACAGAGAAGGCCTGTTGCGCCTCTGCGGGCGAGAGCACGGGCGGCGGCGGCAGTTGCAGGTCCACCGGCACATCGGGCTGGGCTTCGCCCGCTTTGTCGCCGCGTTGCGCCAAGCCAGAGGCCGCCGTAAGCGCCACGACGAGCCAGCCCAGCGCTAGTACGCGCACCGCGTGCGGAGCAAGAAGCATGCACACAGCGTAGTCGAGGGTGCAGCAAGACGCACGCAAGAGCTGCCGGTACGGATCCTGCTTGCCCAAGCCCCCTCGGATCGCGACAATGGT
>CAIKQM010000438.1 GCA_903829565.1 uncultured Planctomycetota bacterium | reverse complement strand
GCCTAGGCACGCACTGGAATGGTCATGGTTCTGTGGCTGCGTACCACGCCATTATCGAACGCGTGCACGCGTGGTTCCCGGCTGTGCAGCCGCTCAGCGACGACCAAATTTCGCGCCTCTACAACCCAGGTCATGGCGACACATGGGGCTCGCATCTCTACATCAACGATCGCTTGCCACAACGCGAGTGGTTCCTCGTGCACGAAGGTGGCCCGCGTCATGACGTGGTCGCAGTGCATGAAGAGCCTGTGCGCACCACCGCTACGCGCAAGCCTGCCGCAAGCGGGCCGCGCATCCTGATGTTCCATGATTCGTTCGGGCCCTACATCCAATCGCTGCTAGCAGAGGCCTTCCCGCACGCGTTGTTCTTGTGGCAGCCCAAGTTCGACCCGTTGGCCGTGTTGGCGGCCCAGCCCGATCTCGTCATCGACTTCTATGTCGAGCGTGCGTTCACCTCGGTCGAGCACTTGCGGGACATCGACTACTCAGCTGCGGTCTCGCGCCTTGCTCCGCACGAGCAACAGCGATTGGTGTGGTCCACGCAGGGCTCGGCCTTGCGCTCCGAACGCGATGGCAGCGACCTCCCGCGTCTTGCGAGTGGCGGCTTTGTGGTGCAGCTCGACGCCCGCATGCGCGGTGCGCTGCTACCTGTGTTGCAGGCGGACGCGACTCAGACCTTGGAACTGCTGTTGGAAGGGCAAGCCCCCGAAGACGCGACCATCGACATCTACACGCGCGCCGAAGGAGCCAAGGAGTACAAGCGCGTCGATCGCGTGTCCGTCGAGGTGCGCAAGGGGCCGTTCCTAAAGCTGGCGGTGCTACCGGCGTTGGCCGAGCGACGCGAGGTGCTCTTGCGCTGGAACACGGCGCAACCGATGCAATTCGACTATCTGGAAGCGCGCCGACCGCGCTAAGGCCAGCGCATCAAACGGTGCACCTGCGGCACCACACGAACCAGCAGGTCGCGGTCGCGCGCCATCTCGGCCACCTCATCGACGAGCGCACGCGTGGGCGCAGGCGTGCCGCCCACGGGCGAAGCCGGTGTCAAGTACACTGGCAGGCGCGGTGCGCAATGCTCCACTTCGTCGAACAGGTAGGCGTAGTCTTCGGGAGCTCGATCCCCTGCGACCACCAGCTTGGCGCAAGCGTCGCGATCAGCCACCAAGGCCAAGCACCCCCTGCGCGCGGCGCTCCATTCCTCGCGTGTGCGCGGCGTGCCATCGTTCGGCCACAGAGGCACGGGTTCCTCCATGTCGAAGTCCGGCTTGAGATCGAGACTCACATGGTCACAGACATCCACAACGCGCGCTAAAGCCTGCGGGTGTGCGCCCGCCGTCTCGAGGTGCAAGCGCCGGCGCCCCAGCAGGCTCTTCAACGCCACCAGAAAGTCCGGCCACATGAGCGGCTCACCACCGGTCACGCTCACCGTGCGAGGTGCTCCGCGCTCGCATTGGGCGACCCAAATCGCGGCCTCAAAAGCGCTGGCACCCGCCGGCGCGCGCCGTGTGCCGTCCTTCGCATCGATGCGCGCCGTGGCCTCCGGAGCCACGAGCCACGACTTGGGCGTGTCGCACCAGCGACAACGCAAGGGACAGCCATACAGGCGCAGGAACACCTGCGGCTCGCCTACATACGCGCCTTCGCCTTGGATGGAGGCGAACACTTCCATGACCGGTGCGATGTGGGATGTCATGCGACTCGGGGCGATGGCCTTGGGGACTGCATGCTGCGCGGCTTGCCTGTCAAAACAACACAACACGAGGTCTGAACCTCGTGTTGTGTGGATGGGATCAATGCAGCGGGCTGCTAACTAGAGGCTACTTCTTAGCCGGGGCAGCCTTCTTGTCGCCAGCCTTCGCGGCGCCACCAGCCGTACCACCAGCGGCCGGAGCAGCTGCGGTGTCCTTCTTCTTCGCACCGATCGTCTTGAAGCGGGTGCGCACCTTCGGCAAGCCACAAGGCGACTGCGCGCCGGTGTCGTCGAACTTGCCGGCCTTCTTGAGGATCGCGATGCGCTCGACGCGGGTGAAGACGGAGCGCTCGCCCGACATCAGGCTGGAGCTCTTGAGGCTGGAGTGGATCGACATAGCGTGTGCTCTCTTTTGGGCCCTACAGGAGGCAAAGCCCTTTTCGGGCGGGAAAGTGTAGCGGCTGGCACCAAATAGTCTAGGGGCCAAATCTTGTCCGCCGGCCGCCAGCCCTAGCGGCTGCGCTGCACGACATTGTCGATGTTGTCGACCCAGGCGGTGGCAAAGGGCGGCTTTTTGGCCCCTTTGGGGCCCCGGAGGCCTGCCAATTGGTCGCGCATGCCCTGCAACCCCTTGTCCAACTTGGGGGCATAGCCCACGCACAGGATCAGGTACTTGCCCGAGCGCACCGGCATGACACAGGGCAGGCCCTGGTCCGTCAGGTAGTCGTAATGGGCCAAGGCCTCGGCGCGCCCGCGGGGGTCGTCCGAGTACTGCCCCGCCCGCACGGTAAAGCGATTGGCCGTGTCCAAGAAGGCCTTGTCGTGTGGCGAGCCGCCACGGCCTTGCTGGACGGGGGCGGGTTGCGACAGGACCGCGGTCGGGCCCGCCTGAGTCCCCGCTTGCACCGCCGGCGTCACCTGCGTGGGAGCGCCCGCCTGCACCGGCGTAGGACCGCGCGACTTCCACCACCACACGCCCGCGAGGGCCGCGCTCAGCACAAACAACAGCCCCAACAGCAACTGGCGCTCGCGCGAAGGACGCGGCTCGTCCGTCGCGGTGCGTAGTGCCTTCCCAAGCGAGGGGGTCGCGCGCGGCGATTCGATGATCGGACGCGAGGGCGAAGCTCCGTGCTGGGCGTTACGAAAGGCGTCGAGGAGATTCTTGCGGCGCAGGACCATGGTGCGACGGCGAGCCTAGCGCCTCGTGGGCGCAGGCAACAGTCCCCCGCCATGCCCGCTGGCAAATTGCGTGCTGGCGGTACTTAATGGCGACTGTGACTACTGCGCCCCGCTGGTTTTCGTCCGCGCGCTTGGCGGCCTTGTTGCTGCTCGGCGGCGCAGGGTTGACCGGTGGCTGTACGCCCGACGTACCCGCGCAGGCCCAAACCGAGCCCGACATGCACGATGAGGCGCGCGCGCGCGGCGTGGACTACATCAACCGCTCGGGCTCGGCGGGCAAGCCCTACATCTTGGAGGCGAACGGTGCTGGCGTAGCGCTGTTCGACTTGGGGGCGGACGGCGATCTCGACTTGGCCTTTGCGCAAGGTTTGGCGCGCACCGAAGACTTGCTGGAGCCCGCCTTGGGCACCGACATCGTGTTGTACGAGAACGATGGACGTGGCCACTTCCAACGCCTGCCCGGGCCGGGTTTGCGCGGCTGGTGGACCGGCCTTGTGTCAGGAGATCTTGACAACGATGGCGATGACGACTTGGTCGTCGGCGGATTCGGTTCCTCGGTGGTGCTGTTGCAAGAGCAAGCAGGAGATCAAGCAGCCCCCGAGTCAGCTGTGTTGGTACGCGCGACGGAACTGACTCCGCCAAGCACGACACAAACAGCCCCGCCATGGACCACCAGCCTCGCGGTGCTCGATGCCAATCGCGACGGCGTGCTCGACCTGTATGTGACCCAGTACTTGGATCTGGATCCGCGCCGTTTGCCGCAAGGCTCGCTCGGCAAAGCACCGCTCGATGTGCCGTGCGAGTGGAAAGGTGCAGCTGTGTACTGCGGCCCCTTGGGCTTGAACGCGCAGACCGATCGCTTGCTGTTGGGCCGCGGCGATGGCTCGTTTGTGGATGCTTCCGAGCGCTTGCAGGGTCTGGTGCCCGCCTTTGGCTTGGGTGTGCATGCATTCGATGCGGACCAAGACGGAGATGACGACATCTTTGTGGCCAATGATTCGCAGCCGAACTTTCTGTGGATCAATGACGGCACAGGTACCTTCGTCGATGGTGCCTTGGCGCTGGGTGTGGCGTACGGAGCCGAAGGTCGCGCGCAAGCAGGCATGGGTGTCGCCAGCGGTGATGTGAATCGTGATGGTGCGCTCGATTTGGTGGTGACAAATTTTTCGGACGAGCCCACCGAGATGTATGCCGGCGGAGCGCGCGGTTTCACGCGCCTCACGCACCGCTACGCCTTGGGCCGCGAGACACGCGCCTTGCTGTCGTGGGGTTGCCATCTGTTGGACTTTGATGGCGATGGTTGGCTGGAGCTGGTGAGCGTCAATGGCCATGTGTATCCGCAAGCGGATCTGCCTGACACAGGCACGCGTTATGGACAACCTGTGACGCGCTGGGCGCTGGGCCCGCAGCCCAAAGCCGTGCTGCTACCGCCGCGCGCCAAGGACTCGCTCTTCGCGCCTGCCGTGGGCGGACGGGGCAGTGCGGTGGGCGATCTGAATCAGGATGGCCGTCCGGATCTGGTCGTCGTGCGCATCGACGCTCCTGCGAGTGTGGGCATGAATACGGAAGGAACCGAGCACGCGCGCTTGTCGGTGCGCTTGCTGGGACCAGACCAGGCTGTGGCAAACCCACAGAGCGGCACCACCCCGCGACGCACACCGCGCGATGGCTCGGGCGCCACCTGCATTGTGGTGGTCAAAGACACTGCAGGTGCAGAGCACGCCCTGTTGGCCGAAACGCGCCGTGCAGTTGGCTTCCAGTCCAGTTCCACGCCGTGGCTGCACTTCGGCTTGGGCACGGCCACGCGCTACGAAGCGCTGATCATCCGCTGGCCCTCAGGTGCCGTCGAACGCTTGCCCGGCGGACCGGCCAATCGTGCGCTGACGGTGCGCGAAGGCAGCGGCATCCTCGACACACGCCCCTTCCAAGCCCCATGAAGCTGTACTTGACATGCGTGCTGTGGGCCTTGATGGCCGCGTCAAGTCCGCTTGACAAGCCACCCTCAACGCTGCAGCAACTGCGCAGCGCGTATGAATTGGATTTGATCCCTGCAGCCACGGCTTTGGCGCGCACCACTCTGGCTGATCCGCAAGCTGCTCCCGAGCTGCGTGCAGCCGCGGCTCTCGTCTTGGCCCAGTCAGGTGCACTTGACACCGCACGCCGGGGTTGCGCAGGTGACACACTCGTCGAGCGCCTGGCCCGTGCGCGCATCGCGTTGGAACAAGAAGACGATCCTCAAACCGCCCTGCGGCTGTTGGGTGCGGCCACAGCCCCGCGCGAGCCGAGCGTCCGTGACGCGGACTCTGCCGAAGCCTGGCTCTTATGCGGCCGTGCCTTGGGGCGCGCCGGCTCACTGCAGGCCGCTGAGCCGTTTCTCACGCGCGGTCTGGAGTTGGACCGTCATCATCTCGATGCACCCAAGGCGCACGCGCTGTTGTTGTCAGCTGCACTCGAGCGCGGGGACACACGAACGGCGCCACTGCGCGCCGAAACAGCGCGTCAAGTCGCGCAGTGGCACGCCCTGTGGAAGGCGCGGCGCTTGCAAGCACTACGGCGCCCCGCGGAACCACTGCCGCGCATTGGTTTGGCGGAGTTGTGGC